>DATKFB010000324.1:0-3466 GCA_035544435.1 Polyangia bacterium | reverse complement strand
GCGCGCGCCGAGGGCGTGCGGCACGTCGTGCTCGCCTGCGCGGCGCGCGCCGGAGAGCTGGGCGACAACGCCGCCATGCTCCGCGTCGTGCGCGCGCTCGAGCGCGATCGGCGGCTCGAGCAGCAACCGCTCGGCCCCCTCGCCGACGCCGACATCGCGACGCTCGTCCGGGCGGTCTATCCGACCGTCGATGGCGCGCCGATCTTCGCGGCGAGCGACGGCCACCCGCTCTACGCCCTGGAGCTCGCGCGCGCGCGCGCCGCGGGCGGCAGCGCCGTGCCGGGCACGCTCGACGCCCTCCTCGACGAGCGGCTCGCGCGCCTCGACGAGGGCGCGCGCGACCTCCTGCCGTGGGCCGCGGCGCTCGGACGCACCTTCGCGCCCGACGTGCTCGCCGACGTGACCTCGACGGACACGGCCGCGCTCCTCGGCGCGCTTGACGGCCTCGAGCGCCACGGCATCGTGCGGCCCACGGGCAGCACCTACGACTTCTCGCACGATCTGCTGCGCCAGGCCGCCTACCGACGCCTCTCGGAGCCGCGGCGCCGCCTCGTGCACCTCCAGATCGCGCGCGTCCTGCAGCGCACGCGCGCCGGCGACGAGACCGACGCCACGATTTCCGGCGAGATCGCGCACCACGCGGCGCTGGGCGGCGATGCCGAGCTCGCCACGGCGGCCTACGTCGCCGCGGGCGAGCGTTCGTTGCGCCTCTATGCCTTCGGCGAGGCTGCCCTCCTCGCCAAGCGCGGTCTGCAGCACGTCGGCCGCCTCGAGCGCAAGGCGCGCATCCAGCACCACATCGCCCTGCTCGGGATCTTCATCAACTCGGGGCGCTCGCCGCGCACGCTCTCGAACCTCGTCAACGAGGTGACGCGCCTCGTGCTGGAGGCGCAGGACGCGGGCCTGCCGGCGGTCGCGGCGAACGGCTTCTTCTACTTGTCGATGATCAGCTACGTCGGGGAGAACTCCGACGGCACGCAGAACTATCTGCTGCGCGCCGTCGACGCCGCCCGCGGCGCCGACCCCATGACGCAGGCGCGCCATCTCGCTTACTCGGCGCGCTGCCTGCTGATGATCGAGCGCGACGTGCCACAGGCGCAGGCCATGATCGTCGAGGCCCGCGCCGCGCTCGGGCCCTCGGGGGATCAGCTCGCCTGCATGGCATGGGCCCGCGGCCTGCTCCGGCGCTATTGCGGCGACGCCGTCCCAGCGCTCGCCGCGTTCGACGAGGCCCTCGAGGGCTACAAGCGCGAGCAGTCGCCCTGGGAGACGTTCCAGGTGATGTCGGTGACCGTGATCTGCCACCTCGACGGCGGCGACGCCGCGGCGGCGCTCGATCGCTGCGCGGCGCTGCGCGAGGTGGCGGGGAAGATGGCCGAGGGCAGCGAGCTCGTGCAAGCCGCGGCGCTCGAGGCGCTGGCCCGGCTCGCGCTCGGCGAAGCGGGCGCCGAGCGCGCCTGCGAGGACGCCGTCCAAGCCCTGCGCGACCTCGACGCCAAGGCCATGTTGGCCTACGCGCTGTGCGGCCTCGCCGACCACGCCTTCGCCGCGGGCGCCCTCGACGCCGCGGAGCGCTTCGCGGGCGAGGCGCTCACGGCGGCGGCGCTCGTGGACAGGCGATCCGAGCTGGCCGTCGCGCGGGCGCTGCTCGGCCAGGTCGCGCTCGCGCGGCAGGACCGCCCCAGCGCCGCCGCGCACCTCGTCGCGACGCGCGAGGACCGCGCTCGTCCGCTCGGCCTCTCGGCGCGCGCCCTGGCGCGCCTCGGCGCCCTCGAGACGGCACTCGAAGACTTCGCGCCACCGCCGCAGACGACCCGACGCCGCCCACGCGCGGCGTCTTAACCACATGGAGTGAGCCATGCCCTATCTGCTCGTCGAGTACGATCACGACCCGCCCATCACGCTCGAGGCGCTGACCGACGGCGTCCGACGCCTCGAGCCCTGCCTGGCGGTGCGCGGCATCCGCAAGCTGCGAAGTTGGGTGTCCACCGACCGCCGCTGGGGCATCTGCGAGTACGAGGCCGCCGACGCCGAGTCGGTGCGCGAAGCGTACCGCTCCGCCGACGTGAAGTTCCTGCGCGTGCGGAGCGCGGACCTCTTCGGGCCACCTTGAATTCGGGGGGCGTTTCTCGCAGGATGACGCCCGCATGACGACGACCGCATCGGGCGAAGCCGCGCCCGTCAAACGCACGCCACTCTACGACGCGCACCGTCGCCTCGGCGCCAAGCTCATCGACTTCGGCGGCTGGTGGATGCCCGTGAGCTACGCCACGGGCATCATCGACGAGCACCGCACGACGCGCGCGGCCGTGGGCGTCTTCGACGTCTGCCACATGGGCGAGATCCACTTTCGCGGCGCGCGCGCCGGCGAGGCCGTGCAGCGCCTCGTCACCAACGACGTCGGCAGGCTCGTTGACGGCGCCGCGCTCTACACGGTGGCGTGCTGGCCCACGGGCGGGATCGTCGACGACCTCATCGTTTACAAGGTCGCCGTTGATCACTTTCTGCTGGTGGTCAACGCGTCGAACGTCGAGAAAGACTTTCGCTGGTTCAAAGACAACGTCGGGACCTGGTGCGACGTCGTCGACGCCTCGGCCGACACGGGCCTCATCGCCTTCCAGGGACCGGGCGCCAAGCACGCGCTGCAACCGCTCACGAAGGTGCCGCTCGGCGACCTGCCGCGCATGAAGTTCGTCGCCGAGCGCGACGTGGCCGCCATCCCGGCCTGGATCGCGCGCACCGGGTACACGGCCGAGGACGGCTTCGAGATCTTCTGTCGCGCCAGCGAGGCGCCGGCGCTCTGGGACCGGCTGCTGGAGGCGGCCGCCGGCATCGGCGGCAAGCCTATCGGCCTCGGCGCCCGCGACACGCTCAGGCTCGAGGGGAAGCTCTCGCTCTACGGCAACGACCTCGACGACGAGACGACGCCGCTCGAGGCCGACCTCGCCTGGGTCGTCAAGCTCGACGGCGCCGACTTCATCGGCAAGGAGGCGCTCCTCAAGCAGCGCGCCGAGGGAGTGAAGCGCCGCCTCATCGGATTCGAGATGACCGAGCGCGGGATCGCCCGCCACGGCTATGCCATCCACGACGGGACGGGCGAGCGCGTCGGACAGGTGACCTCGGGCGGCCCTGCGCCCACGCTCGAGAAGAACATCGGCATGGGCTACGTGCCCTCCGGAATGGCAGAGCCGGGCACCCGATTGCAGATAGACTGCCGCGGGAAAATGGTGGCCGCCCAGATCGTGAAGGGTCCTTTCTATAAACGAGGAAAATGAGATGAGCGCGACGTATCCCGATGACCTGCTCTACACGAAGGACCACGAGTGGGCCCGCCTCGAGAGCAAGGGCGAACAGAAGCTGGCGACGATCGGCATCTCGCGTTTCGCCGTCGACCAGCTCGGCGACGTCACGCAGGTCGAGCTGCCCAAGGAAGGCGAGTCGCTCAAGCAGGCCGAGGTCTTCGGCT
>DATKFB010000323.1:0-2931 GCA_035544435.1 Polyangia bacterium | reverse complement strand
TGTCGCGCAGCAGCCGCTCAACAACGTCGTGCGCACGACGCTGCAGGCGCTGGCGGCCGTCCTGGGCGGCACGCAGTCGCTGCACACGAACAGCTACGACGAGACCTTCGCGCTGCCCACCGAGGAGGCCGCGACGCTCGCGCTGCGCACGCAGCAGATCGTCGCGGAGGAGTCGGGCTTGCCCGCGGTCGCCGACCCGCTCGGCGGCAGCTACTTCGTCGAGTGGCTCACCGATCGGATGCAGGCCGAGGCCACGAAGCTCATCGAGACCATCGACGGGCTCGGCGGCATGGTGCGCGCCGTCGAGCTCGGCTGGCCGCAGCGCGAGATCGCCGAGGCCGCCTACCGCACGCAGCGCCAGATCGACACGGGCGAGCGGCCCGTCGTAGGCGTCAATCGACACGCCACGGCGACGACCCACCCGATCCCGACGCTGAAGATCGACATGGCGGCCGAGCGCGAGCAGCGCGAGAGCGTCGCCGCCGTGCGCGCGCGTCGCGACGACGCCGCGTGCCGCGCCGCCCTCGACCGCCTGCGCCGCACCTGCGCCGCCGACGAAAACGCCGGCGGCAACATCATGGAGGACGTGCTAGAAGCGGCTCGCCGTGACGCGACCCTGGGCGAAATCTGTCGAGTCTTCCGCGATGTGTTTGGCGAGTACCGGGATCCCGCGCATGTCTAGGGATGGTCGCTGATGGCGCCCGCCGTCGGACAAGACATCGAGGCGCTGTGTGGGCGGTGCGGGCAGGTCTGGCACGTCGTCATGGCCATGATGGGCGACCGCATCGCCAAGGTGGTCTGCAAGCGCTGCGGCGGCCATCACCGGTACCGCCGCGAGAGCGACGCGGAGGAGGCCGCGCAGCCGCGCGAGGCGCGCCGCTCGGCGCCCCCGCGACGCTACGCGCGCCCCTCGGCCGCGCGCACGCCCGCCCCGCTGCCGCCTTTCGACCCGAACCGGCCGCCCCGCCTCTACACGGCCAGGGACGCCTACGAGACCGGCGATCGCGTGACCCACCCGTCGTTCGGCACGGGCATCGTCACGGGCGCGCCCGCGCCCGGCCGCGTCGAGGTCGCGTTCCCCGGCGGCGCGCGCGTGCTCGCCTGCGTCAAGGCCGTCTCGACGCTGGCGCGCCCCGTGGCCGTGGCCGTGCCGATCGCGGATCGGCCGCCCGAGAAATGACGGCGGGGGCGCCCCGCGAGGCGGCCCGGACCGCTCTTCCGCGCGTCGTGCTCCGGAAGAATCTGGCGCGCGCCATCCGGAGCGGCCATCCATGGATCTACCGCGACGCCCTGACGGCGCCCGAAGGCCTCGCCGACGGCGCGCTCGTCTTCGTCGTCGACACCGATCGGAAGAGCCTCGCGCGCGGCTACTGGGACGCACGCTCGCCCATCGCCGTGCGCGTCCTCGCGACGAGCGACGAGCGGCCCGCGGTCGGGCACGATCTCGACGCCGCCGTGGACGCGCGGCTCGGCGCGGCGCTCGACCGCCGCCTGTCGTTCATCGATCGAGCCAGGACGAATGCCTTCCGATGGATTCACGGCGAGGCCGATCGACTGCCTGGCGTCCACGTCGATCTCTACGGCGCCGTGGCCGTCGTGCGCGCCGACGGCGCCGGCGCGCGCGCCTTTTATCACGATCTGCCGGCGCGGCTCTCGGCGGCGGCCGCGGCGCGCGGCCTGCCGCTCGCCGCGGTGGTCGAGCGCGACGGCGAGAGCGGCGCCACGACGGGGACGGACGCCCTGCCCGCCGGCGAGCTCGAGGTGCACGAGAACGGCCTTCGCTTCGGCGTCGACCTGGCGCGCGGCCAGAAGGGCGGCCTCTTCCTCGACCAGCGCGACAACCGCGCGCTCGTGGAGACGCTCGCGGCTGGCCGGCGCGTGCTCAACCTGTTCGGCTACACGGGCGGGTTCTCGCTCTTCGCGGCGCGCGGCGGCGCCGCCGAGACGACGACCGTCGACGTCGCCGCGCCCGCCCTGGCGGCCGCGCGCCGAAACTTCGAGCGCAACGGCATGGGCGAGCTCCTGTCTACGCGCGCGCACCTGCACGCGGAGGACGCCTTCGCGTTCCTCGAGCGCGCGGCCGCCGCGGGCGCGCGCTACGATCTCGTGATCTCCGATCCGCCCAGCTTCGCGCCCAGCGAGCGCGCCTTGGCCGCGGCGCTCGGGGCCTACACCCGCCTGCACCGTCTGTGCGCCGCCGTGACCGCGCCGGGCGGCACCTTGTGCGCGGCCTCGTGCTCGAGCCACGTGCGCGCCGAGACCTTCATCGAGACGGTGGTCGCCGGCGCGCGCGAGTCGGGCCGAACCTTCACGCTCGTCGAGCTGCGCGGCGCCGCGGCCTGTCACCCGTCGTTGGCGTCTTTTCACGAAGGCGACTATCTGAAGTTCGCCCACGGTCGCATATCATGAACGCCTCATGACCCGAGGCGCCCGTGGCAGGCCGGACCCCCACGCGCTGGCCTCCGCCCGCTACAGGTGGACGCTCGGCCTGTCCCTCGCCGCGGTTCAATCGGCGTTCTACTTCGCGATCGGCCAGGCCCACATCCCGCGCTCGACGGAGCTCTTGCGCACGTGGCTCGACGATGCCATTCCCTTCTGGCCCTGGACGTCCTGGTGCTACCTGCCGCTCTACGCCTGCGTCTTCCTGATCTCGATCGCGGGGTTCCGTCACCGCGCGCTGTTCGATCGCACGGCGCGCTCGATCCTGCTCGTCATGTTTGTGGGCGCGGCCTGCCACCTCCTCATCGGCGCCGAGTACCCGCGGCCCGTGCTGCACCCGCCCTACTCCGGTCCGTCGGCCGCCTTCATGGCGTGGGTCCAGCGCGTCGACACGCCCGGCAACGTCTTCCCGTCGCTGCACGTCGCGCACACGACCATGCTCTCGATCTTGCTCATCCGCGATCGCCCCCGGCTCGGGCGCGTCGCGCTCGT
>DATKFB010000322.1:0-11248 GCA_035544435.1 Polyangia bacterium | reverse complement strand
AAGGAGGGTCTCGCGGCGGAGCCGGGGGTTCGAGATCGACACGTCGGAGACCTGGAAGCACATGCCGACGGTGAAGGCGTAATAGGCGAAGTCGATGTACGCCGGGTGCGCGGGGCCGGGGAAGGCGAGGCCGCCCTCTCGCTCAACGCCGTCGCGGTAATAAAGGTGCGCGTAGCGCAGCGTGTACATCGTGTGCGTCATGACCCACGCCACGGCCACCGCGAGCAGGCCGAGGCCCAGGAAGAGCGGGCGGCTGTCGGCGGGGCATGACTTCGCGCCATGCAGCGCGAAGCCGGTCGCGAACATACTGAACGCGCTCGCGAGGATCAGCAGGCCGCCGATGGCGAGGCGCCCAGGATCGGTCGACGCCGCCCAGACGCGCGTGCGCGCGGGTGACGCGCGCGCGATGAGCCACCAGGCGAGCCCGGTCATCGCGACGGCGCCGGCGTCCCAGGCGCCGATGATCTTCAGCGTGCCGCCGAAACGGTCCGGGATGCAGATCGATGCCGCGAGGCCGACGATGACACCGACGGCGAGACGCACCCACGCCGGGCGCGACGGGTGCTCGGGGACGCGCTCGGCCGTCGCCTGTGAATTGGCCGCCATTTGCGCCCTCAGCCCGGCGAGTCTTTAACCTCGCCCGGGAACCCGAAGTGTACGGTGGGCAGACCGGGCTGCTCGAGCTTCGGGATCGAGAGCGTGAACGGATGGAGCGAGACGATGCGGAAGGACGCGGCGCCTTGGCCGAACCAGGTCCGGATACAGATGTCCTGGTCGGCGGGCGTCGTCGCGGCCTCGTCGGTGATGGCCCAGTCGTTGAAGAGGAACACGCGCTCGGCGTCTCGGCGCACGAAGCCGAAGGGTTGCCACTTCGCGGAGCGCAGGCCGGCGTGGCGGAAGGCGAGGTGCCACACCGTGGGGAACGTGCCCTGCGGGCGGCGCGGGCGCACGACGAGGTCCTGATAGAAGTTCTTGCCGTCGCGCGGATCATGAGCGAATTCGTTGACCACCCACTCGCGGTTGAAGAACCGTTTTGCCATTTGCTGCGGGGGCCACTCCTCGGCCGTGTCGGAGAAATAACGAAAGAAGGCCAGCGCCTTGAGCAGTCCGCTCCAGCGCCCCGTGCGCGCGGCGCGCACGATCTTGGGCCACAGCGTGGGAAAGTTCTCGGCGTCGAACGTCCACAGCGCGGTCGGGTCGACGTCGAGCGCGCCCGCGAGCGCGAGGATGCGCTCCTCGTCGCGCGGGAAGTGGCGGCCGTCGGACGACAGCCAGCGCGTGACCGTGCTGCGATCGGGAGGTGTGTCGAGCGGCAACGCGGCGGCGAGCCGCGAGATGCTGCCACCGAACCTGTCTCCGATGAGGCCTCGGATGCGCTCGCCGTCCAGCCTCAGCGCAGACACGAAAACACTGTGGCATCGCGTGACGGAGCATTGCAACCAGGAACCGAGGGCGCGGCTGCGGCGCGCATCTTTTCTCGATCTCGTCGGGAAGACGGAGCGGGCGGCGCACCTCTAATGATGGAAGTCGGCATGTGGGTCCAGAACGGCAGCCTCCCGGGCGAAGCGCGCGCCGAGAGCCGCGGCGCCGGGCTGCCTCGCCACGTCGTCGCGGGCGTGGTGGCCGCCGCCGTCGTCGTGGCGGCGCTCGGTGGCTGCCGCGGGGCGCGCGCCCCTGCGCCGCCCGGCGTGCTCTCGATCTCCGTCGAGAAGCAGAGCGCGTGGGTGCGGAACTTCAACCCGCTCGCGCCGGGCGCGGGCGCGCGCTTCCCGACGCGCGCGGGCGTCTACGAGCCGCTGCTGATCTTCAACAGCATCACGGGCGCCTACGTGCCGTGGCTCGCGACGAGCCATGCGTGGTCCGAGGATCACCTCGCGCTGCGCTTCGCGCTGCGCGAGGCCCGCTGGTCCGACGGCGCCCCCTTCTCGGCGGCCGACGTCGTCGTGACGTTCGGCCTCCTGCACGCTCACCCGGCGCTCGACCAGCACGACGTCTGGAGCTTCGTCGAAGACGTGCGCGCCACGTCCGCGCGGACCGTCGAGCTGCGGTTCCGGCGCGTCTACGTGCCTGGCCTCGCCGACGTCGCGCAGCAGCCCATTGTTCCGGCGCACGTGTGGCGCGACGTTGTCGATCCCGTGACGTTCGCGAATCCGAGCCCCGTCGGCACGGGGCCCTTCACCGAGGTGCGCATCTTCCGCAATCAGGTCTATGAACTCGGCAAGAACCCGTTCTACTGGCAGGCGGGCCGACCGCGGGTCTCAGCCCTGCGCTTCCTGGCCTATCCGGCGAACGAGCAGGCCAACCTCGCGCTCGTCGAGGGCGACGTCGACTGGGCCGGTGACTTCGTGCCGTCCATCGAGCGCACGTACGTACGGCTCGATCCGCCGCACAATCACCACTGGTCCCCGCTGGTGGGCAGCATGGTGTTTCTCTACGCCAACACGGCGCGCGCGCCGTTCGATGACGTGCGCGTGCGCAAGGCGCTTAGCATGGGCATCGACCGCCAGAAGCTCGTCGACGTCGCGATGTACGGGACGACGCGACCCGCCGACGCGACGGGGCTCACCGACGCGTACGCGGCCTGGCGCGAGCCCGCGCTCGCGGCGCGCGACTGGGTCGCGTTCGACGTCGCGGGCGCGAACCGTCTGCTCGACGAGGCGGGCTACGCGCGCGGTGGCGACGGCCTGCGGCGCACGCACGACGGGCGGCCTTGCCGGTTCGACGTCGAGGTCGTGAGCGGGTGGTCGGACTGGGTGCGCGCGGGCCAGGTGATCGCGCGCCAGCTCGCGGCGCTCGGGTTCGAGGTCGAGCTGCGCACCTACGAGTTCGGCGCCTGGTACGCGCGCCTCGCGCGGGGCGCGTTCGATCTGTCGATCGCCTGGTCGATCGACGGGCCGACGCCGTACGCCCTCTACCGCGCGCTCATGTCGAGCCGCGCCGTGCGTCCGCTCGGCGAGGCGGCGGCGGCCAACTGGCACCGGTTCGGCGATCCCGCGGTCGACGCGCTGCTCGCGCGCTTCGAGGTCACCGACGACGTGACGCTCGAGCGGGCGCTCGTCGCGCAGCTCGAGTCGCGCTTCGTCGAGCTCGCGCCCGCCATCCCCCTCTTCCCGAACCCCGCCTGGGGCGTCTTCAGCACGCGCCGCTTCGAGGGCTTTCCGTCGGCCGAGCACCCCTATGCTTCGCTGTCGCCCCATCGCGAGCCCGAGCGCCTGCTCGTGTTGACGGCGCTCGCGCCCAAGGTTGAGCCGCCGTTGGACGCCCCGCGGCGAGGGACGGCGCCATGAACGCCGTGCTGCGCAGGCTCGGGTTCTATCTCGTCTCGGCGTGGGCCTCCGTCACCCTCGACTTCGCCATTCCGCGCCTCATGCCGGGCGATCCCGCTGCGGCGCTCGTCGCCCGCTTCAACGGAGAGATGTCGCCCGAGGCGTTGCGGGCGCTCCGCCGCGCCTTCGGGTTCGTGCCGGGGTCGACGCTCACGCAGTACGCGAGCTACGTGACCCACGTCGCGCGCGGCGACCTCGGCCTCTCGATCGCGTACTTCCCGGCGCGCGTGAGCGACGTCATTGGCACGGGCCTGGGCTGGAGCCTGGGCCTCGGGGGCTTCGCGCTCCTCATCAGCTTCACGCTCGGCACGGTGCTGGGCGTCGTCGCCGCCTGGCGTCGGGGCGGACGGCTCGACTCGCTCGTGCCGCCCGCGCTGTCGTTTCTCGGCGCCTTCCCATACTTCTGGCTCGCCATGCTCGTGCTCTACCTCTTCGGGTTCACGCTGCGCTGGTTTCCGCTGCAGCACGCGCGCGCGCCCGATCTCTTGGGAACCTCGGCGATGACCCTCGTCGTGGACGTCGCGCGGCACGCCGTGCTGCCGGCGGCGGCCGTCGTGCTCGCGACGCTGGGCGGGTGGATGCTCACCATGCGCGGCTCGATGCTCGCCGTGCTCGGCACGCACGCCATCAAGCTCGCGACGGCCAAGGGCCTGCGGCCGCGCCGGATCATGTGGGCGTACGCCGCGCGCAACGCGCTGCTGCCCAGCGTCACGAGCTTGGGCATGGCGCTCGGCTTCGTCGTGAGCGGCTCGCTGCTGACCGAGATCGTTTTCTCGTATCCGGGGCTCGGCTACCTGCTCGTGCAGGCCGTGCGCAACCAGGACTATCCGCTGCTGCAGGGCCTCTTTCTTATGATCACGTTCGCGGTTCTGGCGGCGAACTTCCTCGTCGACCTTGTCGTCATCTGGCTCGACCCGAGGGCGCGCGCGTGAAAGAGCCCGCGCTGCGCGCCCTCCTTCGCAACCGCAAGGCGGCCTTCGGCCTGGCCGTCATCGCGGGCTTCGCCGTCATGGCGCTCCTCGGCCCCGCCGTCGTGGGCGATCCGACGGCGTTCGTGGCCGTGCCACACCTCCCTCCGTCGTGGAGCCACCCCCTCGGCACGACGGGACAGGGGCAGGACGTGCTCGCGCAGACCGTGGCGGGCGCGCGCGTGACGCTGGCCGTCGGCTTCACCGTCGGGCTCCTCGTGACGCTGCTCGGCGCGCTCCTCGGCGTCACGGCGGGCTTCCTCGGCGGGCGCGCCGACGCTCTGCTCTCGGCGCTCATAAACGTCTTCCTCGTGATCCCCGGCCTGCCGCTCGCCATCGTGCTGGCCGCGTACCTGCCTCACGGGTCCTGGAGCCTCGTCGTCGTGCTCGCGTTCGCGGGATGGGCCTGGAGCGCGCGCGTCCTCCGCGCGCAGGCGCTGGCGCTGCGCGGCCGCGAGTTCATTCAGGCCGCGATCGTCTCGGGCGAGGACACCTTGCGCGTCGTCCTCGTCGAGCTCTTGCCGAACATGGCGTCGCTCGCCGCGTCGGCGTTCATCACCTCGACCGTCTACGCGATCGGCGCCGAGGTGGGCCTCGAGTTCCTCGGCCTCGGGAATCCGGGGGCCGTGACGTGGGGGACGAACCTCTACTGGGCGAGCAACGACTCGGCGCTGCTCACGCGCGCTTGGTGGACCTTCGTGCCCGCGGGCACGTGCGTGGCGCTCGTCGGCTTCGCGCTCACGATGTTGAGCTACGCCATCGACGAGGTCGCGAACCCGCGCGTCGCCGCCGCCCGCGACGTGGAGCCGGCCGCGCGCGGCGAAGGCGCGCCCGCGCCGGCGGAGGACGGCACCGCCGCCACCGGCGCCCTCCTGTCGGTGCGGAACCTGACCGTTCGCTACCGCGACAGGGAGCAGCCGGCCCTCGACGGCGTTTCGCTCGCGATCCGCCCCGGCGAGATCTTCGGCCTCGCGGGTGAATCGGGCGGCGGCAAGTCCACTTTCGCCGACGCGCTCCTGCGCCTGCTCCCGTCCTCGGCGCGCGCCTCGGGCCAGATCCACTTCGGCGCCCGCGACGTGCTCGGGCTCGCGCCCGAGGAGCTGCGCGCCTTCCGCTTCCGTGAGATCTCGGTCGTCATGCAGAGCGCCCTCGACGCCCTCAACCCCGTGGCGAGGGTGGCCGAGCAGATCGTCGACGTCCTGCACGCGCACGAGTCGTTCACGGCGACGGCGGCGCGCGCGCGCGCGGCGGCCTTGCTCCACGTCGTGGGCCTCGAGGCGTCGGTCCTCGAAGCCTTCCCGCACACACTCTCGGGCGGCGCTCGCCAACGCGTCGCGCTCGCCATCGCCCTCGCGCTCGACCCGCGGCTCGTCATCCTCGACGAGGCGACGACGGCGCTCGACGTCGTCACGCAGCGACAGCTCCTCGATCGGGTCGCCGAGCTGCGCGCGACGCTCGGCTTGTCGGTGCTCCTCATCACGCACGACCTGCCGCTCTTGCTGACCCGCTGCGACCGGGTGGGGGTGCTCCACGCAGGCCGCCTCGTCGATCTCGCGCCCGCGGCGGATCTACAACGTCTCGCGCGCCACCCCCACACGCGCCGGCTGTTCGCGGCCTACGAGGCGCTGGGGCTCGCGCCCCGCCGCGCCGTCTAGGGCCCGAAGTAGCCGCCGGCGACGGACGAAATGCCGATGCTCGTCGACTTCGATGACGACGAGCTCGACAGGTCGGTCGTGAAGCTCGGCCCGCGGCCGAAGAAGAAATGCTCGATGGAAGGGTACCGTGATCCCGAGCGGAATCGTGTGCCCCGAGGCGCTCGTGTTCCCCGAGCTGATGCTGAAGTGGGCGTAGCCCAACGCGAGCTGGGCCCACATGGACAACACGGGCGTGAGGTGAGGTTGTAGCCGCCGCTGACCCGCGTCGAGGTGTCCAGAAAGCCACTCGCAGGTTGCTGCGCTACGACGAGAGAAGGTGGAGGAAGCGGACCGGTGGCGACGACGGGGGGCGTGCTACCGTGAAAGCGAGCATGTGCGCGCCATGGATCGCGGTCAGAAGGGCGGGGCTTCCCGCGGTCGCGGCGGCGCTCCTGCTGGCGGCCGCCTGCGGGGACGGCAACATGCAAGCACACGTGGCGCTCGATGCCGCGCCCGACGTTCGGGCGGACGCCGCCGACACGGGCTCGGACGGCGGAGCCGCGGCCGGCGACGGCGGGGACGCCTCCGACGACGTCGAGGTGGACGCCGTCGTGGACTCCACCGCGGACGGCCCCGACGCCGTCGCGGGCGACCGCGCGCCGTCCGCCGACGCCGCGGACGCCAGCGAGGCCCGCGTCGAGGCGTCCGCGGATCTGCCGCGCGAGCGTCCGAGCGCCACAGCGTCCTGGACGATCGCGCCGAATCCGATGTGCACGGGGGAGGGCGCCGGGTGCATGGACACGGGCACCGTGGGCGGCTACCAGATCACCGCGACCGGAAGTTGTCCGGCGGCGTCGGACGTGCAGCTCTGGTTCCCGGGCGGCGCTACGCCCCTCGCGGCGGGCACCTATGCCGTGAAGGCCGCCGCCGGGATCCTCGACGTCATCGCCATGCCGGCGGGCATGGTCGGCGTCCTCGCCGAGCGCGACGACGTCTCGAAGACACACTTCAAGTTCTGGGGCCGCGCGGGAACGATCACGGTGACCGTTGCGGGCGCCGCGAGGCATGTCGCGTTAACGGGGGTCACGCTGCGCGAGCAGACCACGGGCGCCATGACGACGCTGGCTGCCGACGTGACCTGTCCCTGAGGACTTCGGGCGACGCTGCGTATCGCTTGCCTGCCCCCGAATCCGTCGTTTATGGTCGCTGCATGAAAAGACAAAAGATGCTTCCGATGTGGGTGCTCTCGGTTTGTCTCTCGGTCGCCGTCGTGGCGACGGCGGGTTCGGCGCTCGCGCTGGACGTGGGCGGTCTCGCGAAGAAGGCGGCCGGCGGCGCCTCGAGCGGCGCGCGCGACGAGGTCTTCAAGAAGGTCAACGCTAAGCTGCTGGCCGAAGGCCGCAAGAATCAGTGCAACTTCAAATCAGACAGCGACGAGCTCATGCCGGGCTGCGACTCCAAGGTCAAGAAGCTCGCCAACACGCTCATCGACGTCAAGAAGGAGCTCCAGGCGGCCGGCGTGTCGGCCTTCAAGTTCGAGGTCTCGGGTCACACCGACTCGAGCGGCAAGGCGGAGCATAACAAGGAGCTGTCGGGCAAGCGCGCGGCCGTGATCGTCAAGGAGCTCGTCGCGCGCGGCATCCCGCAGGGCGAGATCATCTCGGTTGGCATGGGCTCAGAGCGTCCCCTCGTTACTCCCGACAACACCGAAGCGAAAAAGAAGAAGAACCGCCGCTACGAAATTCAGGTCAGATAGAGCGCCCGTCACTCTCTTCCCTGGCCTCGAGGGGCTTTATCTCGGGGACGATGAAGAGGTAGGAGAGGGCGCCCAGGATCGCGAAGGCGCCCGCCATCGTGAGCGGTGCCACGAAGCCGCCGGTCTTGGCGAGCAGCTTGCCGATAAGGTACGTGATCAAGATGCCGGCGGTATTCGAGGCGAAGTTCTGGATGCCGCCGATCGAGGCGACGTGCTGGGGCGTAGGTGCGACGTCGGCGGGCAGCGACCAGATGCTGGCCGCCGCGAAGCACAGCCCGCCGTAGCTGAGGGCGAGCAGCGCCACGGCGCCCATGGCGCTCGGGACGACGACGGCGAGACCGATGCTCGACGCGATGGCCATGCCGAGCACGATCGGGATCTTGCGCGCGTTCGTGAGCGACAAGCCCCGACGCACGAGGAAGTCCGAGGTCTTGCCGCCCGTGTAGCCCGCGACCATCGCGAACAGCCCCGGGATCATTCCGTAATAGCCGGTCTTGACCGCCGTGAAGCCGCGCCCGTCGCGCAGGTACGTGGGGAACCAGGTCACGAAGAAGTAGATCACGAAGTTCAGACAAAAGAACCCGAGCATCATTCCCCAGATCGTCCGGTACCTGAACAAGCTGCGCCACGGCACCTTGGGGCCCCGCACGGCTGGTTGCGCCGTCTGGCCCGCGAGGATGTAGGCGCGCTCGGCATCCGACACGCGCGGGTGCTCCGACGGGTGGCGGTAGATCGCGTACCAGATCACCGACCAGAGGACGCCGATGATGCCCGTGACGATGAACGACGTCCGCCAGCCGTAGTCCTTGACGATCCACGTGCAGAGCGGCAGCGCGGCCACGCTGCCAGCGCGTGCGCCGCTGTCGTAGATGCTGGTTGCGAAGGCGCGCTCGCTCTTGGGGAACCACTCCGAGACGGACTTGGCGTTCGTCGGGTACGCGGGCGCCTCGCCGACGCCGAGCAACAACCGGAACCCGAAGAGCGACGTGAAGCCGCGCGCGATGGCGGTCGCGCCCGTGAAGATCGACCACCACACGACGGCGACCGTGTACGCGATCCGCGGGCCGACCTTGTCGACGAACCAGCCGGACGGGAGCTGGAACGCTGCATAGGTCCAGAAGAACGCCCCCAAGATGAGGCCCGATCTCTCGGGCGAGAGGCCAAACTCCTGCTTGAGCGCCGGGAGCGCGACGCCCAGATTGGCCCGATCGATGTAATTTATGGTCGTCCCGAGAAACGCCATAAAGACGATGGTCCAGCGCATCGACGATCGGGAGGGGCGATCCATTCGTGAGCTCCTCGGTGGGGGGCGACCGGCGGCCGTCGCTCGGGCGGCCGCGCTGGCGGGCCGGCGTTCGCGGCCTTTATAGCCGAGTTCTTCGCGGAAGCGTCCGATCGTTTTTTCGCGGGGGCCTGGACCCGGGCGTCGCGGACGGTTACTACTAGCCGCGAGGGCGTCGCGGTCGGTGGGGCCGATGGGCCAGGTCGCCTTCGGAAGGAAGAGATCAGATGAAGAGAATCGAAGCGATCATCAAGCCGTTTAAGCTCGACGAGGTGAAGGAGCGCCTGCGCGAGCTCGGCGTCTCGGGCATGACGGTGTCCGAGGTCAAGGGCTTCGGGCGCACGGGCGGACGCACGGAGGTTTACCGAGGCTCGGCCTACGTCGTCGACTTCGTGCCCAAAGTGAAGATCGAGGTCGTCCTCAAGGACTCGCTCGTCGCCGACGTCGTCGAGGCCATCACCGCCGCGGCCCGCACCGGCAAGATCGGCGACGGCAAGATCTTCGTGACCTCGATAGACGAATCGGTCCGTATCCGCACGGGCGAGCGCGGCGAAGACGCCGTCTGACGAATTTCGGCTTGACGAGATTCCGCGAAGACTCACCCTGACGGGTGCAGAGAAGACGCAGTCCGAGGGGATCTGCCCGGCGCCGCCCGGCATCAGCTCGAGCGGCCCGGGTCCCTCGCTTTTTTTGGGCTGGGCCTCGTCGATCGCGAGGGTCTTCCTTCGTCGCCCCAGCAGAGGCGGGACGTCCTCGCCTCACGACCCAACGAGATCACATGAGGTTCATCATCACGTCTCAGCGCGACGACGCACTTCCGGGCCCGCGCTCGACGCCGCCTTCGACGAGAAGGTCTTCACGGCCTTCATGAAGTACAACGAGGACCTGCACCGGGCAGGCGTCCTGGTGGCGGCGGAAGGCCTCACTCCGGGGGCGCCCGGCGCGCGCGTCGTCGCTTCGGGCGGCCGCCGCAACCTGGTCGACGGAGCCTTCGCCGAATCGAAGGAGCTCGTGGGTGGCTTTGGGGTCATCGACGTGCCCGCGCTCGAAGACGCCAAGGCCTGGGCGTTGCGCTGCCGGGTCGGCATGGACATCGCCGACGTGCTCGAGATCCGCCAGCTCACCGGGGCCGAGGAGATCCCGCCGTCCTACCTCGAGCTCGCGGCCAAGGCGGCGCCCACCTGGACATCGGCGTTCTTGACGAAGAGATCGCGCCGCTGAGGAAAGGCGGCTTTCTGCCCATCGTCTTGATTGGCAATGATCTCTAGGATGGTGTCCGCTCCTGCGACCATTCGAGAGACGAATCAGTGCCCAATCAAGTCGCGACGGCTGCCGCGGCTCAGGGCAACGTCGGCGCGGCGACGCGCACGTCTTCGTCGAAGCCGCCGAGGGGGTGGGCGTACGTGACGAAGAGCGCGCGGCCGCCGTCGGTGGAGAGCTCGGGGTGCTCGCGGGCCGCGTAGTCGTTGGTGCCGGCGTGGTGCGCGCCGGTGAGCAGAGGCCGGGCCTCGGTCCAAGGGCCCTCGGGGCGGGGCGCCGTGTGGAATACGATCTCGTCGGAGAAGATCACGCTGTGCACGGCGAGGTAAGCGCCGAGGCGAGCGTTCCACGAGACCGACAGCTCGCCGGGCGCGCCGTGCAGGACAGGCTGGCCAGCGCGGAGATCGGCGTTCCACGTCGCGCCGTCCCACGCGGTCCAGGTCGCGGTCGTCGTGAGGTCGTCGACAGGCGCGCGCGCGACCCGACAATCGCTGTCGAGCTGGCCCGGGACGGCGTCGCAAGAGTAGAGGTGGACGAACCCGTCGGCGACGATCGCGCCCACGGAGAAGCTCGGCACGGGCGGCAGGAACAGCGGGTCCGCGACGCGCGTGGCGACGGTTTGGTCGAATATGAGGAAGGCGACGCCGGCGCCGAGGCCGTCGTAGTTCAACGTGCCGGGATGCACCTTCAAGGATCGGAAAAACACGAACGCGCCACCGCCGCTCTCCACGGCGCTGCCTGGCCAGAGCGCGAAGCGCTCGTTGGGCCCGCCGGTGCGGTTGTACGCCAGCTCCGCGTCCGTGTAGGGCAGGAGCTGGAACGGCGCGCCCGCGGCGTCGAGCGGCTCCGTGAGCGTGAGGCTCGCGCCGTCGGCCCAACCCGCCGTCGACGACCGGTAAGAGAATCCGTCGGCGCCAGTCAACGTCATGAGCGTGTCGCCAAAGAGCCACAGCGTCTTCGAGCGCACGGCAACCGAGGCCCCAACGTCGCGCGCCGTCACGACCGCTGGGTGCCCGAGCGCG
>DATKFB010000321.1:0-5051 GCA_035544435.1 Polyangia bacterium | reverse complement strand
CAGCACGATCGACACGTGCTTGCCGTCGCGGTTCGCCATCGCCAGCAAGCAGGCGCTCACGCGCTCCTGGCAGCCGGCGTCGCAGGCGCCGTTCAGCCAGTTCTGACCGAGACCGACGGCGCCGGGGAACGTGTACATCGTGCCGTACTGATCGGTTTTGACCAGGTTCGTGCCTCCTTGGAGGGCGCATTTCGCAAGGTACTTGACCATCATGCGCGTCGAGGCCGTCGTCATGAGGCCGTTGGCGGTCGCGAGGCCGTTGGCGGTCGCGAGGCCGTTCGTGGTCGACAGGCCGTTGGCGGTCGCGAGGCCGTTGGCGGTCGCGAGGCCGTTCGTGGTCGACAGGCCGTTGGCGGTCGCGAGGCCGTTGGCGGTCGCAAGGCCGTTATCGGCGGCGTTGAACAGAGGATCCTCCCCCTGCGAGGTCGCGGGCGCGTCCATGTTGGTGCACCCGACGAGGGGCGCCATGAGCAAGAGGAACGGGACCGAACGCCTGACGGTTGGCTTACTGGTTGACTTCATGGGACGAGCCGAGCCTTTCTTTCGTACAGCGGGGTTGGGGTATAAACTCCTATTGCAATGGGTGTGCTAACTTACGTTATTAATTATTGATGTAAGAATTCATGTAATTTCAATATGTTACATTTGACATGATTAGGCGCTATGCATCATAATGTTGTGCGGCATGCAACGGGACGTAGCCGGTGAAACAACGCAGCGAGCGGGCTCAGCCGAGCGAGGCGGCGAAGCGCAGGCGCACGTAATCGATGTCCCAGCGGGCGTGGCCGCCGTCGTCCCGGTAGAGGGCGTTCCGACAGGCGGCCTCCATCTCGGTGAAGAAGCGCTCACGCCGCTCTCCGAGCGCGCGCAGCAGCGGCTCGCTGAACAACGCCAGCCAGGTCCGCAAGCCGTGGTCGCCCTCCATCGTCGAGGGGCGATCGAAATGACGCATGAAACGCACGCGGAAACCGTGACGCTCGAGCAGCGGCGCCCACGCGCCCGGCGTGGGGAACGTCCACGGGATGAAGCGCTCCGGATCCTCGCCGAGGGAGGGTAGGACCTGGCGCAGCGCGCGCAGAACCGTCGCGGTGTTGCCGGCGCCGCCGAGCTCGCCGACGAAGCGTCCTGGGCGGACGAGCGCCCGCGCGACGCCCGCGACCACCTCTGCCTGTCGCGGCATCCAGTGGAGCGCGGCGTTCGAGAAGACGGCGTCGAAGGCGGCGTCGAAGGCCAACGCCTGAGCGTCGGCGACCGTGAAGGCGAGCCTGCGATGGCGCGCGCGCGCCGTGGCGATCATCTCGCTCGAGGCGTCGAGCCCGGTGACGATCGCGCCCCGCGCCGCGAGCGCGGCCGTGAGCTCGCCCGTCCCGCAGCCGAGGTCGAGCACGCGCTCGCCCGGGCGCGGATCGCAAAGCTCGACGAGATCGCGTCCCGCTTCGGTCACGAACGCCGCGCGCTCGTTGTAGAGGCGCGGGTCCCAGCGGTTCGACGGCCCTCCTGCCATGGGGCGCGCGTCCGGACTCTTATTAGAGGAACTCGCAGAGATAGGCGCTGGGCTCGGCGGCACGCACGTCGAAGCCGCTCTTGCCGGCGACCTCGAAGGCGGTGCCCACGGGGTAGGCGCGCCATTCGGCGTTGGGCGCGAAGCGCGCGAATAGCTCGCCGCTCGTGACGGACATGCGTTCGGGCGCCTCGGTGCCGAAGTGGTACTCGCCGGGCGCGATCACGCCCGCCGTCATGCGGCGCCCGTGGCGCTCGAAGCCGATGCTCTGAACGTTGCCCTCGAAGTAGCTGTTGTGTTTCAGCATGGACGTGCGCGCAGCATAGCAGTAAGCCTCGGCGCGGCGGCAGCGGCGCGCGCGCGTCGCCGAGGCGCGCGAAGCGGCGCGAGCGGACGCGCGGCGGTACACTGGGCGCATGAGCGAGCCGGCGCCGAGCTCCGAGCAGGTGCTGCGCGCCACGGCGAGCCCGACGGTGGCCAGCGACTGGTCGCTCGTGCTCGCGTCGGCCGACATCGCGCACCGGGTCGTCGAAGGCGGCGGCGCGTTTTCTCTGGTCGTCGGCGCGGCGGACGCAAGCGCCGCCTCCGAAGCGCTCGCCGCTTACGACGTCGAGAGCGTGCCCGCCGTGGTTCCGCCCGCGCCCGATCTCGGTCCGAGCACGCTCGGCGTTCTGTCGGGCGCCGCCCTTCTCGCGATGTTCATCGTCACAGGACCGCGCGACGCTCCCGCGCCCACGGCCTGGTTCGACGTGGGCAGCGCCTCGGCCGAAGCCATCGTCCACGGTCAATGGTGGCGCGCGATCACGGCGCTCACGCTGCACGCCGACGTCATGCACCTCGCGGGCAACGTCATTGCGTGCTTGATCTTCGTTTCGGCCGTGGGTCGCTGGCTCGGGCCGGGGCTCGGCGCCGCGCTGATCGTCGGTTGCGCGTCGGTGGCGAACGGCCTGACGGCGCTCTGGCACCGCCGCGAGTTCGTCTCCGTCGGCGCCTCGACGGCCACCTTCGTGGCCATCGGTCTCGTCGCGGGCCTGCAGCTCGTTCGGCGCTGGCGCTACGACGAGCGGCGCCGCTACGCCTGGCTGCCGCTCGGCGCGGCGCTCGGCCTCTTCGCGATGTTGGGCGTGGGTGAGCACGCGGACGTCGGGGCGCACCTTTTCGGCCTCTCCGTCGGAGCCGTGGCGGGCACCGCCTTCGCTGGCACGGGTCGGCGCGCGCCGGCGCGCCTCGGGCAAGCGCTTCTCATCGTGCTCGTATCGGCGGTATTGGTAGGGGCATGGTCATTGGCGTTCCGAGCGTCCGGACGTGCGCTCCCGTGAGGAGGGGCCGCGTGGCGCGCCTCTTCGCGCGGGCGGCGTGCGCGCTGGCGGCGTGCGCGCTGGGCCTGCCGGCGCCTCGAGCGGCGCGCGCCGAGGAGCCCGGCGGCTCCGCGGCCCCCGCTGGGCTGGTCCACGAGGCCATCACGAACGGGCAGCGCGGGAGCGTCATCGCGGTCACCGTGAGCGTGCAGAACGAGCTCGTGTTCGCCCAGCTCGTGCTCGCCTATCGGCCCGAGGGCGAGAGCGACTTCCACGGGCGTGAGATGAAGCTCGTCGCTCCGGGCACCTATCGCGCCGAGATCCCGGCGCAGGGAACGCGCGGGCGCACCGTTGCCTACTACGTCGAGGCGCGTGACAAAGACGGCGCGCCCGTGGCCGGGCGTGCCTCGGCGCAGAGTCCCCTCATCATCCAGCTCGCGGGAGAATTGCCGGACGGTCCGCTGGCCAAGGACGGCGGCCCCGGCGTACGACCCGGTGAGGACGACGACGAGGGTGACGGCCTCGCGGGACAGCGGATCTTCGTTGGTCTGCTCGTCGGGACCGGCGCCGGCTGGGCGGCGGGCAACGGCGACACCAACGCCGACACGATGTACAAACCGGCCGCGTTCGCCTTCGCGGGCTTGGGTCAGCTCGCGCCCGAGGTCGGCTACTGGCTCAGCCCGACGCTCATGATCTCGCTGCAGGGCCGCTTCCAGGCCGTGACGGGAACCACCGACGTCTACGCCGACGGGCGCATCTACCACACGGCGAACTACGCGGCCGCCGCGTTCATCAAGACGACGTGGCTCGCGCGCCGGCCCGGGAGCGCGCACCCTTTTTTCTCTCTCGCGGCGGGCATCGGACAGATCAGGCACGTCGTGACCTTCGATTCTCTGCGGGCCTGCGGTCCGAGCGGACAAGACGTCTGCGTCGACACGATCGCCGCGGGTCCGGTGGCGGTCGGGCCCGGCGCGGGTGTGTTCATCGATCTCGGCGCGCACCTCGTGGGCGTTTTCGAGCTCGACACGCAGCTGACGTTCCCCACCTACAGCGTCAACGTCGACGGCAACCTCGGCCTCGCCGTGAGGTTCTAGGCTTCCGCGCGTCGCCCCGTTCCTACTGCGCGGTCGTGGCGGCCGCGCCGCCGGACGGCAGCGGCGGGACCAGGAAGGAGAGGTCCGCCTTCGCGGCGTCGGTGGCGGCCACCGCGGGAAAAACCGACGGGGGCGGCGCGGTCTGGGGAACACCGGCGAGCACGTGAGCCTCGACGCGCGTCGGGGCCACGTACCAGGAGCCTTGCCTCGGCGGCACGGGTTGCAACGTGAGCCGCTCGTCCCAGCCGAGCTTGGGGGCGCGCTGCCAAAGAGGGTGGAGGTGCGTCGTCGAGTCGAGGCGGGGCGGGACGTAGAGCCCTGGCGGGACGCGCTTCGCGATCTCGGCGGGCGGGACCTCGGCGAGCTTCACCTGCGGGAAGGACGCCGGCGGCATGTCGAGGCTCGCGGCACGCGCCCGGCCACGGGCGGTGTGCGCGTAGTAGGCCGCGCGCAGCGGGCCGAGGTAGACGGCTGACACGAGTTGGAGCTTCTTGTCGTAAAGCTGGGCGCCCGCGATCTCCTGGGCAAACTCCGCGATCTGCGTCGCGAGCTCGTCGCTGTGGCGCGCGCGCAGCTCCCCCAGGACGAACGCGTCGGAGAGCGCGGCGTGCGTCAGGCGCGCGATCTCGGTGGCGAGGCGATAGGTGGCCTCGATGGCCGCCGCGCGCTCCGGCGCCGTGGCCTTGTAGTCGGCGGCGGCCTTGGACGCCGTGCTCGCCTCGGCCTGCCACGTCAGCGTCGAGGCGCTCGTCGCGAGCTTTTGCAACACGAGGTAATCGGTGTCGAGCCGCGCCTCTTCGCCGAGGAGACGATCGGCGTGATAACGGGCGGCGGCCGCGAGCTCGGCGCGCTGCTCGGCCGAGAACCGCCATTCGCCCCAATCGTCCCTCTTGAAGGCGTCGGTCGCGCTCAGGACGCCCGCGGCGTCGAGCGTGGCGAGCTCGGCGGGCCCGAGGGTGACCGGCTTGTCGAGCGCCCGCGGGCCCGCGACCTCGACCTCGCCGTGCTCGACGCCGATGCGCACGAGCCCGCCCGCGACGATGCCGGCGGCGAACGCCGTGCCCTTCGCGGCCGCGATCGCCGCGCCCACCGAGGTGAGGAACGCGCCCTCGCCGCGCGCGCGCGGGCTCACCGACAGGCGCGCGACGCCGTAGAGCA
>DATKFB010000320.1:0-2796 GCA_035544435.1 Polyangia bacterium | reverse complement strand
ATCGACAGGGCCTTCTCGAAGGCCTTCTGCGCGCGGTCCGGCTTGTTCAGCTTGTCTCGGTACAGCTCGCCGATCTTGTTCCACAGGCCGACGCTGCTGACGCCGTCGTCCGTCTCGGCCTGCCGCTCGAGCACGCGCACGAGCTCGTCCCACTTGTTCTGCGCGGCATAAAACGCCTCGAGGGCGTTCCAGTCCTTCTGGACGAGGTAGAGCTTCTTGAGGGCGTCTTGCGCGCGCCGGTTGTCCGGCTCCTGGCGCAGGAGCGCCTGCCAGGCCTCAGTGGCCTTGGTCCCGTCCTGCACCTTCTCGGTGTAGAGGATGCCGAGCTTGACGAGCAGCGCCGACCGCTTGGTCGGATCGCCCGCGACTGCGACCTGCTTCTGCAGCACGTCGCCGAGCTCGGCCCAGGCCTTCTCGCGCTCATAGAGCTTCTCGAGCTCACCGAGCGCCTCCTGGTTCTCGGGATCGCCCGCGAGGACCTGCTTCCAAAGGTCGATCGAGACGACCGGCTTCTTGAGCTTCTCCGAGGCGAGCTTGGCGACCTCGATGCGCCGCAGCTGGCGCGACGCCTCGTCGGCCAGCAGCTCGATCTCGCGCTGGTGAACGCCCACGAGCTTCTCCCAGTCGCGGCGCTTCTCGTACATCTGCTTGAGGAACCCGAGCGCCTCCTCGTTCTTGGGGTCGAGCTCGAGGATCGCCTCGTAGGCCTTGATGGCCTCGGCCTGGTTCGAGAACTTCTCGAGGAAGAGGTTCGCGACCTTGAGCTGCAGCGCGACCTTCTCCGACGTCTCGGACACCGCGCCGGCCTTGCGCCGCAGGAGCGAGATCAGGTCGGGCCAGCGCTTCATGGCCTCGTACTGCGCCGCGAGCGCCTCGCCGGCCTGCTGGTTCGTCGGCTGAATGTTCAAGATCTGGTTGAAGGCGTTGACGACCATGACGTCGAGCTTCAAGCGATCGCGGTAGACCTCGATCATCTCGAACAGCAGCGGGATCTTCTCCTCGGGCGAGGCCCAGTTCGCCTTGTCGACGGCGTCCTTCATGACCTCGATGAAGGCGTTCCAGCGCTCGGCCTTTTTGTAGACGCGCGCGAGCTCGCGCTTGGGCGCCCAAGACGCCGGCGCCGCCGCCACGATCTTCTTCCACGCGTCGATGCCCTTCTCGACGGATTGCTTCTCGGCTTCGCCGGCGGCCTGCGCCTGCGCCGCGAGCTCGGCGGGAATGTCGTCGTGGCCGTTGGATCCGTTGCCGCCGGTGGCCTCGTCGTCCCCCTTGCGCTTGCCATCCTTGCCACTTTGGCCCTTGCCGGATGATTGCTTCGACTGATCCACTGAGGCTCCTCCAGATGTCGGCAAACTTCGGATCGGATCGGCGCTGACGCGCTGACGAGACGAGGTGCAGAAGTGACGGTGAGGACCCCGCTGCGCGCCTAACTCTGCGAAACGGAGTAGAAAATCGGGAAGAAATTTATATCACGCGCAGCGCTGTCAACGCACCCGAAAACGGGCCCTCCACCGCCACACACACCCTCCCACAACCCTCCCTCTCCCCTTCCCTCGCACCGTCGACGTCGGCGCTCGCACCCTCGGGGGCTGCGCTCGCTCCGGTCGCGGGGCGCCTGGTGGGGGAACAGCTCCGTGCTCAAACACCGGCGCGCGGAAGGACCACGACGCGTGCTCGGCACACTCGTCTCCGCGCTCCCGAACTGCGCGCGCAGCCGTTCCCCCGATCAGGCGCCTTTCGGGCTCCCTACGTACGCTCGTCGAAGACGGAAATCGCCGGATCACCCGGACGTAGAGCGGCGTTCAGCGAGCGAGCGTAGGGAGCACCAAAGGCGTCTGGTGGGGGTATCCGTGCCGCACGCAGTTCGGAGCGCGGGGAAACGCCTGCTGAGCACGCATCGTGCCCCTTCCGCGGAGGCGCCCGCTAGGGCCCCGAGAGGGCGTAGAGCTTGTCGTTGGCGGCTTTGACGTAGTTGCCGTCGGCGGACTTGCCGCCGTTGGTGACGAACTTCTGGAGGTACTCGCGCGCCTTCTCCTTCTGATCGTTCCCGTGGGCCTCGTCGAACCAGTCCGAGTACGCCATGCCGGCGTTGTAGAGGGCGTCGTAGAGCTCGGGATCGAGGTCGATGGCCTTCTTGAACTCCGTCGTCGCCTGCTCGTACTGCTTGAGGTTCTTGAGCGCGAGCCCGTAGCCGTTGTGGCATTCGCCGTCGTCGTCCTTGGCGGTCACGCAGCCCTGAAAAACCTGTGCCGCTTCCTTGTTGAAGTCGTAGTCGAGGTAGAGGTAGCCGAGCGCGACGTAAGACTTCGAGAAGCGCGGGTTGGCCTCGATGGCGCTACGGAGCGCGTCGTCGGCCTCCTTCGGGTGGTCGAGGACCTTCCGCACGAGGCCGAGGCGCCACCAGGCCTTGAAGAGCTTCGCGTCTGCCGCCGTGGCCGCCGCGAAGGCCTTCTCGGCCTGATCGAGCTTCTTGAGCTCGAAGTACGCCTCGCCGAGGTCGTACTGGAAGTTCGCGTTGTTCGGCGAGTGCTGCACCGCCTGCTCGAACGACTCGATGGCCTTGTCCCACTTGCGCTGCTTCTGGAAGACCTTGCCGAGGTTGTAGTACGCGATGTCGTACGTCGGATCGGTCTGGATGGACTGCTTGAGGTCCTTCTCTGCCGAGTCATAGAGGTTGTTCTTGAACTCCTCGGCGCCCTTGTTGGCCAGCTCGATGGCCTTGATCCGCTCCTGGCTGCAGGTGAAGCCTTCGCAAGCCGGGACGATCGCGGCGATCGCCAGAATGACTCCCAGGGA
>DATKFB010000319.1:0-4504 GCA_035544435.1 Polyangia bacterium | reverse complement strand
GACGCGCACGTTGCCGCCCGGCGCCGCGACGTCTATCTCGGGGCCCCAGTTCGAGTAGAAGGTCGTCGATTCGTCGAACTGCGTCGCCGCGACGGCGACGACGCCCGGATAGCGCCCTGGGTACCCGACCTTGCCGCGCCCATCGTTGCCCGCGGCCGCGACGACGACGACGCCCTTGGCCCGGGCGTACTTCACGGCGCTCGCCATTGTGCCGATGGGCATGGGGCCACCCAGGCTCATGTTGATGACGTTGGCGCCGTGGTCGGCCGCCCAGCGGATCGATTGCGCGATGGCGGCCACCGAGCCCGAGCCGCGCGCCGACAGCACCTTGAGCGGCATGATCGCGACATCGGGCGCGACGCCCGCGACGCCCCGCTTGTTGTTCGTGCTCTGCGCGATTGTCCCGGCGACGTGGGTTCCGTGGCCGTGATCGTCGTCGGCGTTGGCGTTGTTAGCGAGGAAGTTATAGCCGGGCACGAACTTGGTCTGCGCGAGGTCCGCCACCTTCGTGACGCCCGTGTCGATGACGGCGACGACGACGCCCTTCCCCGTGCCGAGTTTCCAAGCGTCGGGCAGCCCCAGCTGACGGAGGTGCCACTGATAACGAAAACAAGGGTCGTTGGGCTCGCCGGCTGGGCGCGCCGCGGCCGCGCCGTCGCACTCCGCCTCCATCGAGCCCGCCGCGAGCGCGGAAGTCTCGTCCGACTCCTCGTCGGGTGGGATGGTCGCGACGGCGTCGTAGTCGACGCTCTCGACGTCGGGGTTGACGGCGAGCTTGGCGCGGGCGGCCTCGGCCTCGGCGGGCGTCGCGAAATCGATGGCGTAGAGCCGATCGCGCGTCGAGTAGTCACTGACCGGGATCTCGACGTAACCATTGGCGGCGAGCGCGCCGGGCGAGATGTCGTCGCGGAAGTCGACGATGAGCCGTGAGCCCGCCGCGGGCTCCGTGGGGCGGCCCTCCGCGAAGGGAGCCGGCTTCGCCTCGGGCGACCGCGTGCGCGCACCGTGCCACAGCGCACCGGTGCCGAGAACGGCCGCGACGAAGACGGCCCAGGTCAGTCTTGCATCGCTCCAGCGCGGGATCCCCATGATGCGATTATACGACCCCTCGCGTCCGCGCGCCGCTCCCTCGGGAGCGTTTGATTTCCCACGACGGGTCGCATACAGTCGCCCTCGGTTTCGCGAAGAGTCTTCCGCTGTTGCGAGGAGAGCCGCCCACGATGCCGATCGCCAAGAGCCCCGCCGGGATTCGTATTTTCTCGTGCTTTCTCCTGTGCGCCGCGTTGGCCGCGGCGCCGCTTGCGGCGCGGGCCCAGAGCGACGAGGCCGTCGATAAAGTCACGAAGATGAACAAGAAGGCGGTTGAGGAGTACGAAAACCTCAACTTCGAAGAGGCGCGCAAGATCCTCAAGGACGCTCTCGACTACTGCGGGCAGAACGGACTCGACAAGCACCCGGTCAAGGCGCGTACACACATCCACCTCGGCATCGTCATCCTGGCGGGCTTCAAGCAGCGCGAGCTTGCCATCAAGCAGTTCCGCAAGGCGCTCGAGATCCAACCCGACATCAAGCTCACGAAGAGCCTCGCGAACCCCGAGGTCCAGGAGGCGTTCGACGAGGCGGTCGCTGGCATGGGCTCGCCCGAGAAGCCGGACACGGGCGGCGACAAGGGCGACAAGACCGACAAGACCGACCAGGGCGCCGAGAAAGCCGACAAGGGCGCGGAGGGCCCCATCACGCACGACCCGGTCGCGGAGGGCACCCAGGGCGCCGCCATCACGATCACGGCGCACGTCGACTACAACCTCGGCGTCAAGAAGATGATCCTCGCGTACCGCCCGGAGAGCGCCACCGAGTTTCTCGGGCGCGTCATGAAAGAGGTCACGCAAGGCAACTGGACGGGCGACATCCCCGCGTCCGCGACGCTGGGCAATCGGGTCGCCTATTACCTCGAAGCCCAAGGTCCGGACGACGTGACGCTCGGTACGAAGGGCACGGCCGACGATCCGATCATCATCGTTCTCAAGGGCTCGGGCGCGCCCGACAAGGGCAAGCCCTCGGGCGAGCAGGAGGAGGAAGAGGAAGAGGGACCGAGCTGGTACATCGGTCTCGGCCTCGGGACGGGCTTCGGCTACGCGACGGGCAACGGCGAGGTGAACGTCGACGTCAAGCTCTCGCCCGCCGGCTTCGCGCCGGCGTCGCTCGGACACGTGTTGCCGGAGATCGGCTACTTCCTGAAGTCGAACCTCATCTTCTCCGTGCAGCTCCGCCTGCAAATAATCACGGGCGCCACGGATCTCAAGGCGCCGGTCGGCTCGCCTGACTGCGGCTCCGATCACATCTGCTCGGCCGCGAAGAACGCCGTGGCCGGTTTCGCGAAGCTTACTTATCTCCTCGGTGACGGCACCGTGAAGCCGTATATCTCAGGCGCCCTCGGCGGGGGCCAGATCCGTCACGTCGCGTCCTTCCCCGTGGTGAAGCTTTGCGGCGCCAATGGGACGTCGGAGTGCTCCGACACCGTCCTGGCCGGCCCGGTCTTCGTGGGCCCGGGCGGCGGCGTCCTCATCAACTTCTCCGACAAAGTGGCGCTCAACCTCGGCATCGCGACACAGCTCGGTTTCCCGAACTTCACGTTCAACTTCGACTTCAACGCCGGCGTCGCCGTCGAATTCTAGGCGCGCCGCTCCTGCCTACGTGCTCTCCGGCTCCCAGAGGGGCTCGGGCTCGGCGTAGAGGCGGGAGGCGTGACGGCTCATGACGAAGAGGGCGTCGGAGAGGCGATTGAGATAGGGGAGGACCTGCTCGCCGACGGCCTCGGTCGCGCGCAGGCTCACGACGAGGCGCTCGGCGCGTCGGCAGACGGTGCGCGCGAGGTGGAGGGAGGCTGCGACCCAGCCGCCGCCCGGCAACACGAAGCTGCGCAGCTCGGGTAGCGATTCGTTCCAGGCATCGATCTGGAGCTCGAGGGCGGCGACGTGGCGCGCCTCGATGAGGGGCTGCTTCGGGTGCCGATCCTCGGGCAAGGTCGCGAGGTCACTGCCCAGGTTGAAGAGCTCGTTCTGGATGCGCTTGATGACGTCCGACAGCTCGACGGCGCCCGCCGGCACGGGCGGCGTCGCCAGCGCGGCGCGCGCGAGGCCGAGGCAGCATGAAAGCTCGTCCACGGTGCCGTAGGTCTCGATGCGGGCGGAATTCTTGGCGACCTTCTGCCCGCCCACGAGACGCGTCTCGCCGCCGTCACCCGCCTTGGTGTAGATACGGTTCAGCCTCACCATGAGCGCCTCATACCACGAAGCCCCGTCGCTTTCCGGCCCTCGGCCCCGCGCCGTCCTCGTCGACGTGGGCTTCACTCTGACCTTCTGGGACGGCGCGCGCATCGCACAGCACGCCGCGGCGGCCGGCGTGCCCGTCGAGCCGGCCGCCATCGAGCGCGCCGAGATCCTGATCCGCGGCGAGACCCGCGAGGTCGAGGGCGTGCCGCTGCGCACGCACGACGACGGCGGGAAGCGCTACCTCGACCGCGTCTTCGCGCGCGCCCTGCGGCTCGCCGGCGCAGCAGGCGATGACGCCTCGCTGGCGCGCGCGGCCGCGTACATCCACGGCGAGCACCTGAGAAGCAACGTCTGGCGGCGCGTGGGCGCCGGGAACCGCGACGCCCTCGACCGCTTGCGCGGGGCCGGCTTTCGCCTGGCCGTCGTCTCCAACAGCGAAGGGACAATCGACGCCATGCTGAGGGAGGTCGGTCTCCGTTCTTACTTCGAGACGATCGTCGATTCTGCGATCGTGGGATCGGTGAAGCCGGACCAACGCATCTTCCAGATCGCCCTCGAGCGCCTCGGGCTTCCGCCCGCCGCGGCGCTCATGATCGGCGACCTGCCCACAGCCGACGTCTTCGGACCGCGCGCGCTCGGCATCCGCGCCGCACTCGTCGATCCCCACGACTTCCACCCGTGGGTCCCGGCCCCCCGCTTCAAGGACCTGCTCTCGTTCACCGACGCGCTCATCGGCGACTAAGCTCTCACGCGACCTCTCCCCGCCGAGCGGGGAGAGGTGCTTCGGTGGCCTCTAGACTGCGTCTTTGACGGCCTTGACGGGGCGGGCCTTGAGGACCTTGCGGGCAGGCTTGGCCTTGATGATGATCGGCTCTTTCGTGAAGGGGTTGATGCCGGGGCGCTCCTTCGTGGCGGGCTTCTTGATCACGATGAACTTGGCGAAGCCCGGGAGCACGAAGATGCCGTTCTTCTTGAGCTCCTTGTGGCCGACGCTGGTCAGCGACTCCAGCACGCGCGCGACGTCCTTCCGAGCCAGCTTGTCCTTGTGGGCGTCCGCGATCGCCTGGATGATCTGGGACTTCGTCAGCACCTTCGCCATGTGGGTCTCCTTTTGATCTAACGCCTCGGGCCTTCAGCATTCGCGGGCGACATCACCCGGGAAATTGGCTCGCTACTCTAGAGACAAAGACCCCGGCTGAAAACAAAAAAGCGCGGAAAAACCCCGGAAAAAC
>DATKFB010000318.1:0-6075 GCA_035544435.1 Polyangia bacterium | reverse complement strand
GAGCGCCGACGGAGCGCCGCCCTTCGTGCTGCTCACGAACGCCGGGATCCGCCGCTACGTCCGCCGCCTCGTCGAGCCCGAGCACCCCGACCTCGCCGTGCTCTCGTACCAGGAGCTCGCGCTCGAGGCGCAGATCCGGCCGCTCGGCCGCATCAACATCGGCTGACCTCACATCCCCGACGGCTTCGCGAGCCAGGCGTCGATCTCGGCGCCGGCCTTTGCGTCGGGGCCGTAGGCGGCGCGCGCCTGGCGCGCGAGGGCGAGCGCGCGCGGCCGATCGGACGACCGCGACCAGAGGGCGCGCGCGAGTGCGAAGCGCGATTCGGCCAAGAGCGACGGCGCCGCCTTGGCAACCACACGCGCGGCCACGGCCCGCTCGAGGTGCGGCACGGCGTCACCGGGTCGCCCCTCGCCCAGGTAGGCGATGCCGAGCCCCGTAAGGCCGTAGGCGCGCACGAACTCGCCTGCGCCAATCTCTCGCCAAACCGCGAGCGCCCGCTCGAAGGAGGCGCGCGCCTCCGAGAACCGCCCCAGGCGATTGAGCACCTCGCCCATGTTGTTGGCGTCAGCCGCCACCGTGGCGTGTGAAGGGCCGAACACGCGCTCCGCACGTTCGAGCGCGTCGCGATCGGTCACCAGCGCCTCCTCAACGCGATCCGCAGCGAGCAGCGCGTCGCCGATGGTCGTGAGTCCGTCTAGCGCCATCGGATGGTCGACACCAAGCGCGCGCGCCGTGATCGCCTGCGCGCGGCGCACTTTGACGACCATCGTGTCGAAATCCTTTTCAGTGCCGCTGAGGTAACCCTCGGCGTACAAGACCGAGGCCTCGACGGGATCAGCGTGCCCGAGGCGGCTGAATGACGCGCGCGCGATAGGGACCCAATCGTGGGCCTGGCTTGAATCCCCCAGCCGATCGGAGGATAGCATCGCGGTGCCCGCCGCCGCTTCGGGAGCGGCGGCGTCGAGATGCCCCGCGACGCTGGCCGAATAGGCGGCCTTGAGACGAGCAATCGCGACGAGCGGATCGCCACAGAAGGTCCCGAGCTTTCCAGCGGCCAGCAGCACCTCGGCGAGCAGCGGCTGATATCCAGTCGCGCGCACGTCATCGATGAGGGGCGCGGCGCGCTTCTCAGCCGCCGCGCACTGGCCCGAGTCGCGCAGCGCGATCACGCGCGTGAGCTCGGCGCGCTGCGCGTCGACCCGTCGGGCCGTCGCGGGATCCTGCGGAGGTCTGACGACGGCGCGCAGCGCGGCGACGTCGGCGCATGCGTCGAGGCGCGGCAGCGCGCCCGCGCCGCTCACGGCGTTCTGAACGACGCCGTCGTCCGCGTTCGCGAAGACGTCCGTGAGCGCGCGCAAGTTCCCCAGGCGCTCGTTGAGGCAGGCCATGCGCAGGTCGAGCACCTCCGCCGATTGTTCGCCGCGAACGACCGTGGCCTCGCACGTGTCGCGATACATCGCCGTCCAGCGGCCGACGTACTCGTCGAGCAGCCGTGCCGCCCCAGTGTACGCGCCGGCCGCGTAGCTCTTGGCGCCCTTCGAGAAGGCCGTGCGAATCGATGCCCTGCGGGCCGACGGAGCGTCGCCCGGCTCCCAGATGCCAGCGAGCCGGGCGGCTCCGCCCAGGCAGAGCGCGCCGCGCCCCGCCCCGAGGCGGCTGGCCGCGAAGGCCACGCCGCCGACGGCGGCGACGCCCAGCACGGCGAGCGCCCAGCGGCGACGGCGCGCCGAGGGATCCGCCTCGAGCGCCGCCAGCAGCGCCTTCATCGACGGGAAGCGCGCGTCCGGATTGGTCGCGAGACCGCGCAAGAGCACGCGGCGAATCCAGCTCGGCACGCGCGCCTTCTCGGGCGCCGGACGCACAGCGCCCTCGACCACGCTCGCCATGATCGTGAGCACGGTGTCGCCCGCGAAGGGCCGCAGGCCATAGAGCGCCTCGTAGAGCGCGACACAGAAGCTGAACTGATCCGTGCGCGCATCGGAGCGCTGGGCGGCGAACTGCTCGGGCGCCATGTAGGCAGGCGTGCCGAGCTGTTCGCCCGTTTGCGTCAGCTTGAGCTTCAGATACCCGCCCGTCCCCCGCGTCTCCGTGGGCGGGGCGGTGACGACCCCCTGGCCGAGCGGCATCGTGGCCTCGGGCGCGACGTCGGGCGGCGGCTCGACGTCGGCGGCGCCGCCGAGGACCTCCTGGTCTTCGGCGTCCACCTGGCGGGCCAGACCGAAATCCATCACGCGCACCTGGCCGTCTTTCGTGAGCATGACGTTGTCGGGCTTGAAGTCGCGGTGGACCATCCCGAGCGCGTGTGCCGCGTCGAGCCCCCGACCCGCCGCCTGAAAGATGCGCAGCGTCTCGCGCCACGGACGCGCCTCCTCCTTCATCCAGTGCCCGAGCGTCTCTCCGTCGACGAACTCCATGGCGATGAAGACCGTGTCGCGGAACTTGCCCACGTCGTAGACGACGACGACGTTCGGGTGCTGCAGCTTCGCGATGACCTGCGCCTCGCGCAGGAGGCGCACCTCGCCATCCGCGGACCGCGCGCGCAGGATCTTAACGGCCACCTTGCGATCGAGCTCGGGGTCGTACGCCGCGTAGACCTCGCCCATGCCACCGCGACCCAGCAGACCGACGAGGACGAAGCGCCCCACGCTCTCGCCGCGCGAGAGCCCGAGCCGCGGTCCAGGAGGTGTGTCCGTGGCTGAGGCTGCCGCCGTTTGCTCCAAGGCGACCCGCGCGTAGCTCTCGTCGCGGTCGCGGCGCAGGTCGCGCAGGACCGCGTCGAGCGCCGTGGCGCCCCGCCCGCTCACGGTCTCGAAGTTCCGGCGCGTGACCTCGTCCGAGACGCGCGGGTCGTCGCCCGTGGCGCGGCGGAGCACCGAGGCGCGCACGAGCTGCAGCGTCGGATCGGGCGTGCGACGCACGAACGACACCATCTGGGGCGGGGTCGTGAACGTCTCGGGCGCGCCCGGGTGAAAGGCGGCGATGAGAAACGACGGCGCGGGCGGCGACGTCGCGCCGCCGGGACGCCGCGCGTGATCGGCGCGCCGCACGCGCTCGGCGAAGGCGTCGAAGGCCGCGGCGCGTGTCACCAGGCGGGGAAAGATCAGCAGGCCGATCGCGATCTCGGGCGAGGCCTCGAGCTCGTCTAGGAATGGCAGCACGTCCTCGGGAGCGACCACCTCCGAGACGTTCACGCGCTGTCGGACCTGGCCCGCAGCGAAGGCCTTCTCCGCCCAGGGGCAGAGATCCCACGCCAGCACGACTTCGTTGACGTAACGGGTGTTGAGCCGCAGCGCCTCCGCCCGAAGCGCGTCATCGGCTGCCGCTGCTTCCGGTGTCCCCGCGGCCAAGGCGGCCTACCCGCCCTGGTTTGGCTTGGGGTCGAGCCCCTTGTCGCCCGACTCAACGAACGCGCCCAGGTGCCGGAACTTGGCGTAGCGATCGGCCCGCAGCGCCTCGGGCGACATGACGAGCAGCGCCGCGAGGTGCCGCCGGAGCGCGTCGCCCAGGTTCCGCGCCGTGACGTCGTGGTCGCGATGCGCGCCGCCCGCCGCCTCCGCCACGATCTCGTCGACGACGCCCAACCGCTCGAGGTCGGTGGCCGTCATCTTCATGGCCTCGGCCGCCTCGGGCTTCTTGCTGTCGTCGCGCCACAGGATCGACGCGCACCCCTCGGGCGAAATCACCGAGTAGGTCGAGTACTCGAGCATGAGGATGCGGTTCGCGACGCCGAGCGCGAGCGCTCCGCCCGAACCGCCCTCGCCGATGACGGCGCACACGATGGGCACGGGCAGGCCCGCCATGATCTCCAGGTTCTTGGCGATGGCCTCCGCCTGCCCCCGCTCTTCGGCGTCGATGCCAGGGTACGCGCCCTGCGTGTCGATGAGGCAGATGATGGGCCGCCGCATGCGCGCCGCGAGCTCCATGAGCCGCAGCGCCTTGCGATAGCCCTCGGGCTTCGGCTGGCCGAAGTTGCGCTGCACCTTCTCCTTCGTGCTGCGCCCCTTCTGGTGGCCGACGACGAGCACCGGCGTGCCGTCGAACGTGCCGAAGCCGGCGATGATGGCCGGGTCGTCGGCGAAGCGGCGATCACCGTGCAGCTCGATGAAGCCCGGGAACAAGCGATCGACGTAGTCCTGCGTGTACGGCCGCGCCGGGTGGCGCGAGAGCTGGACCTTCTGCCAGGGGGTGAGATCCGCGAAGATCTCCTGCTGCAGCTCGCGCGCGCGCTCCTCGAGGAGCTGGATCTGCGGGCGCAGCTCGGGCGCGTCGTCGCTCACGCGCACGAGCTCCTCGATCTTGCGCTCGAGCTCGACGACGGGCCGCTCGAAGTCGAGGGCGGGGACCTCGGGCGCGGCGGCGCGGGCGGTGTTTTCGGCCATGGCGGGGCGCTATCTTAGCGCAGCGGCGATGCGGGCCGCGAACTCCTCACGCTCCGCGTCGCTCGCGTAGGGCTCGCGCGGCCAGAAGAAGCCGCGCAGGCCGTCCTTGCGGCGCCGTGGCACGACGTGCACGTGCAAGTGCGGCACGCTCTGCGAGACCTTGTTGTTGAGCGCGACGAAGCTGCCGTGCGCGTCGAGGGCGACCTCGACGGCGCGCGCCACGCGGGCGGCGGCCCCGAAGACCGGCCCGAGGTCGGCCTCGGGCAAGTCCGGAAGCGTCTCGACGTGTGCGCGCGGCACGACGAGCACGTGGCCCTTGAAGAGCGGCTTGGCGTCGAGGAACGCGACGACGCCGGCCTCGCGCAGCACGAAGTCAGCGGGGCGCGTCCCGGCGACGATGGCGCAGAAGACGCAGTCGGCGGCGCTCACGACGCGAACTCCGCCGCGAGCGTGCTCGCGAGGTCGGCGACCGGCGGCGCCGCCTCGAAGCGAGCGGCCGAGGCCTCCTTGCGAAACCAGGTCCGCTGGCGCCGCGCGTAGGCCACCGTCGCGGCGATCGTCGCCGCGAGGGCCTCTTCGCGCGTGCACGCGCCGTCGAGGAGCGCGCCTATTTGCTGGTAGCCGAGCGCCTGCAGCGGCCGCAAGGCGGGCCCATAGCCGGCCGCGCGCAACGCGCGCACCTCGTCCTCGAAGCCCGAGGCGAACATGCACCGCGCCCGCTCGTCGATCCGGCGGCGCAGCTCGTCGAGCGAAGGGTCGAGGACGAGCGCGCGCGGCTCGAGGTCGGCCGGCGAGGCGACCGCGCGCCGCAGCGACGTGATGGGCAGGCCGGTCTGCTCGTAGATCTCGAGCGCGCGGCTGATGCGCACCAGATCGCGGGGGCCGATGGCGGACGCCGCGACGGCGTCGACGCCCGCGAGCCGTGCGTGCAGGGCCTCGACGCCGAGCACCGCCGCCTCGTCCCGGTGGCGCGCGCGGATGGTCGGGTCGGGCGGCGGCGCCGCGAAGAAGCCCGTCGTGAGCGCGCGGAAGTAGAGGCCCGTGCCGCCCACGACGATGGGCAGGCGCCCGCGCGCCGCGACGTCGTTGATGGCGGCCCGCGCAAGCGCGGCCCAGCGCGCGGCGTGGAACGCCTCGTCGGGTCGGACGACGTCCAGCACGTGGTGCGCGATCTCGCGGCGCTCGTTGCGCGTCGGCTTGGCCGTCCCGACGTCCATGCCGATGTAGACCTGCTGCGAGTCGCAGCACACGAGCTCGCCGCCGAGCCGGCGCGCGAGGGCGAGCGCGAGGGCGCTCTTTCCCGACGCCGTGGGCCCGAGGACGGCCAGGAAACGCACACGGGAGGGCGACGCCATCTCGGAGCTCACACGCGCCCGAAGCGCCGCTCGATCTCGCCGAGCGGCAGCCGCAGCAGGACCGGACGGCCATGGGGGCAGTGCGAGCGGAGGTCGACACCGTCGAGCTGCGCGAGCAGGCCCACGGCCTCGCTGCGCCCGAGCACGTCGCCCGCGCGCACGACGCTGTGACAGGCCATCGTCGCGAGAACGTGGTCGATGCCCTCGAGCGTCTCGGCCGTGGGCTGGCCCTCGGCGAGCTGCCCGAGGACGTCGCGCAGGAGCGGCTTCGGGTCGGCGTCCTTCAGCATCTCGGGCACGGCGCGCACGCGCACGGCGCGCGCGCCAGTCCGCTCGACCT
>DATKFB010000317.1:0-6358 GCA_035544435.1 Polyangia bacterium | reverse complement strand
GAGCTGCTGCTCGTCGACGACGAGACTCGCCGCCTCCTGCGAGAGCCCGGGAGCGACGTCCCGTTGCGGGCGGCCCTCCTCGCGGGGCGGCCGCCCGGCAGCCAGAGCTTCGACGTCACGCTCGTCGCCCTCGCGCGGTCGCGGCGCATCACCGCCGAGAGCGCCATCTCGCGCGCCACCGATCCGGCGGCCGTGCGCGCGCTGCTCGCCCAGAGCCCACCGGAAGCGCCCGGCGCCCCGTCGGACGACGCCGCCGAAGAAGACGCTGTTGAGGACGACGCCAGGGCCGATTAGTCTTCGCGCACCCAATGCCCCCGACGACCCCCAAGCTCTCCGGCGACGTCCGCCGCGCCTTCCTCGACTTCTTCAAGGCCCAGGGCCACAACGAGGTCGCGAGCTCGTCCCTGGTCCCGCAGGACGACCCGACGCTCCTCTTCGCGAACGCGGGCATGAACCAGTTCAAGGACTACTTCACCGGCAAGCGTGAGCTGATCTTTTCGCGGGCGACGACCGCGCAGAAGTGCGTGCGCGCCGGCGGCAAGCACAATGATCTCGACAACGTCGGCCGCACGGCGCGCCACCACACGTTCTTCGAGATGCTCGGCAACTTCTCGTTCGGGGACTACTTCAAAGAGGAGGCCATCAACTTCGCCTTCACTCTGCTGACGCGCGACCTCGCGATCGAGCCGAAGCGCCTCGTCTACACGGTCCACGAGGCGGACGACGAGGCGCTGCGGCTCTGGAAGAAGATCGCCGGCGTCGGCGATGACCGCGTAATCCGGCTCGGCGACAAGGACAACTTCTGGGCCATGGGCGAGACCGGCCCGTGCGGCCCTTGCAGCGAGATTCATTACCTCCAGGGTCACGACATCCCCTGCCCGACCGAGGCCGCGGGCGGCACGTGCCAGGGCCCCGCCTGCGACTGTGACCGCTGGGTCGAGATCTGGAACCTCGTCTTCATGCAATTCGAGCAGCTTGGCCCCGGCAACCGCCGACCGCTGCCCAAGCCGTCCGTCGACACCGGCATGGGCCTAGAGCGCCTGTGCGCCGTGCTCCAGGGCGTGCGATCGAACTACGAGACTGATCTGCTGCGCCCGCTCGTCGACCACGCCGTTTCGCTCTCGGGAAAGCCCTTCACAGCCTCCGATTACGAAGGCTCGAGCGTCTCGCTGCGCGCCATCGCCGACCACGCGCGCGCCGCCGCGTTCCTCATCGCCGACGGCGTCTTCCCTGACAAGACGGGGCGCGAGTACGTGCTGCGTCGGATCATGCGGCGGGCCGTCTATCACGGGTGGCTCCTCGGCATCAAAGACCCGTTTCTAGCGGCGCTCGCGGGCGACGTCATCGCGATGATGGGCCCCGTCTATCCCGAGGTACACGAGCGGCGCGCCTTGATAACAAAGGTGTGCAACGAGGAGGAGCTGCGCTTTCGAGACACGCTGGAACGTGGCGTCGGCATCCTTCTGGATGCCTTGTCGAAGACGGCCAAGCAGGTCCACGGCGAGCTCGCGTTCAAGCTCACCGACACGTTTGGGTTCCCGCTCGACCTGACGCGCGTCATCGCCGAACAGCGTGGCGCCACCGTCGACGAGGCGGGCTTCGAGGCGGCCATGGCCGAGCAACGGGCGCGCAGCGAGTTCCACGGCTCGGGCGAGGTCGCCGTCGATGCTGTGTTCCAGAAGGTCGCCGACCGCCTCGGCCCGACCAAGTTCCTCGGCTATCAGGCGACGACCGGGACGTCGAAGGTCGTCGCGCTCCTCTCCGACGGCGCCGAGGTGGAGAGCGTGGGTCCGTTCTCGAAGCGCGTGGCCGTCGTGACGGCGGAGACGCCCTTTTACGGCGAGCAAGGCGGCCAGGTGGGCGACGCGGGGTTCCTCGCGACCGGCAAGGCCAAGCTGCGCGTGCTCGACGTCAAGCGCCCCGTCTCGACGCTGTGGGTTCATCTCTGCGAGGTCACGGAGGGCGAGCTGCGCGTCGGTGACACCGTCGAGCTCGTCGTCGACACCAAGCGCCGCGACGCCATTCGCCGCAACCACTCGGCGACGCACCTCCTGCATTGGGCGCTGCGCATCGTCTTGGGCGAGCACGTCACGCAGAAGGGCTCGCTCGTCGCGCCCGATCGCCTGCGCTTCGACTTCTCGCACTTCGCGCCGCTCACGCTCGAGGAGAAACGTCGGGTCGAGGGCCTCGTGAACGCGCGCGTGCGCGCCAACGCCGCCACCGACACCCAGGTGCTGCCCATCGCCGAGGCCAAGAAGGCCGGCGCCATCGCCTTCTTCGGCGAGAAGTACGGCGACACCGTGCGCGTCGTCAGCATGGGCGAATCCAAGGAATTCTGCGGCGGCACGCACGTCGCGCGCACGGGCGATATCGCCGTTTTCGTGCTCACCTCCGAGAGCGGCGTCGCCCAGGGCGTGCGCCGCATCGAGGCCGTCACGGGCGAGGGGGCGCTCGGTCAGCTCTGGCGGCTCGAGGACGAGCTCGCGGCGGCCGGCGAGTCGCTCTCGGCGGCGCCCTTCGAGGTCGGCGCCAAGGTCGCCAAGCTGCAAGAGGTCCTGCGCGAGCGCGACAAGGAGATCGAGAAGCTGCGCCGCAAGCTCGCCTCGGGCGGTGGCCGCGATCTGCTCGGCGAGGCGCGCGTCGTAGCCGGCGTGCGCGTCCTGGCGACGCGCGCCGACGTCGCCGACGCCAAGGCGCTGCGCGAGGTCGCCGACCAGCTTCGCGACAAGATGGGCTCCGGCGTCGTCGTGCTCGCCGGCGTCGAAGGAGACAAGATCGCGCTCGTCGCCATGGTGACCGCCGATCTGACGGCGAAGCTGAACGCCGGCAAGATCGTGGGCGCCGTGTCGAAGGACGTCGGCGGCAAGGGCGGCGGCCGCGCCGACATGGCCCAGGGCGGCGGCTCCCTCCCCGCGGAACTCGACGCGGCCCTCGCGCGCGTGGATGATTTCGTGCGGGAGGCGATGTGAGCGCGGGGGCGAAGCCCGCCCCCGACCACGACGCCAAAGCTCCCGCAAAAAATGACGATGTTCTCGTCCTCGACGCTGCCGACGCGGGGACGACGTTGGCAGCGGCGCTGCGGCGGCGCATGTCGGGAAGGAGCTGGGCCGACGTGCGGCGGCTCGTCGAGACCGGGAAGGTGCGCGTGAACGGCGAGCTCGTGATGGAGCCCGCGGCCCGCGTGAGCGCCGGCGGTCGCCTCGCGATCGTCATGGCGGCGCCGCGCCCGCGCGCCGAAGTCGTCGGCTTCCGCGTCTCGTTCGAAGACGGTCACCTCGTCGTCATCGAAAAGCCCGCGGGCGTCATGAGCGTGCCCTACGAGCGCAAGGACGCCGGCACGGCGCTCGATCTCATCCGCACGCACTGGCGCCACGCCGGCAAGCGCGCGACCGCCACGCCGCTCTACACGGTGCACCGACTCGACAAGGACACCTCTGGCCTGCTCTGCTTCGCGAAGACGCGCCTCGCCGAGCGCGCCCTCCACGAGGCGTTCCAGCGTCACACGGCGCGCCGCGAGTACGTCGCGGTCGCGCACGGCGCCGTCGAGAGCCGGCGCATCGAGTCTTCGCTCGTCGCCGATCGCGGCGACGGCATTCGCGGTTCGGCCCGCCGCCCCGGCGAGGGGCGGCGCGCCGTGACCCACGTCGAGGCCGTGCGCCGCCTGCCCGCCGCGACGCTCGTGCGCGCGCGCCTCGAGACAGGCCGCACGCATCAGATACGCGTCCACCTCGCCGAGGCCGGGCACCCGCTCGTCGGCGAGACGGTCTACATCCGCGACTTGCTGCGCGCGGGCGCCCAACCTCTCCCCGCGCCGCGCCTCATGTTGCACGCCGCGACGCTCGGGCTGCCGCACCCCGTGACGGGCGAGCCCATCGATCTCCGCGCGGCGCCGCCGCCCGATTTCCTGGACACGCTCGAAGCGCTCGGAGGCTCGCGCGCGGATGTCTGAGGGCACGATCCGCTCGGCGCTCGCGGCCATCTACGAAGCGATGCGCGCCGGCTACGCGCCCGGCGCGAAGAAGCCGCAGGACCTGCCCGACGGCGGTCACGATCCCGGATTCCTCGAGCGGACGGCGCCCCTCCTCGAGTTCTTGTGGTCGCGTTACTTCCGCGTTCGGCTCCTCGGCGTCGAGAACATCCCCGACGCGGGCGCGGCGCTCCTCGTGGCCAATCACTCGGGCGGCATCCCGTACGACGGCACGCTGCTCATGTACGGCGTTCACCGCGATCACCCGCAGCACCGCCGCGTGCGTCCGCTCGTCGCCAACTTCGCCTTCCGCTCGGGTTGGATGTCCCACGTCGTCGCGCGCATCGGCGGCGTCCGCGCGTCGACGGAGACGGCGCTCCCGCTCCTCGCCGCGGGCCAGCTGCTCGCTGTCTTTCCCGAGGGCCTCAAGGGAGTCGGCAAGCTCTACCGCGAGCGGTATCGCCTCGCGCGCTTCGGCCGCGGTGGCTTTGCCCGCCTCGCGCGCGAGGCCGCGGTGCCGATGATTCCCGTCGCCATCGTCGGCGCCGAAGAGATCCACCCCGTCATCGGCAAGCTTACGGCGCTCTCCGCGCCGCTCGGTCTGCCGTACATCCCCATCACGCCGACCTTCCCGTGGCTGGGTCCTTTCGGCCTGCTCCCGGTTCCGACCAAGTGGACCATTCAAATCGGCTCGCCGATTCCGCCGCCCGCAGAGAACGACCTTCAGGGCACCACCCGAGCCGCCGAGGCGGTTCGATCGGCGATCGACCTCATGATCTCGGACCTTCTTGCTCAGCGGCGCTCGATTCTGTTTGGATAGACACACTTTTCAAGCGGCATGGTTGCCTCTAGTCCAAAGGTATGCTGATATATGTGGCCTACTTACCTTGCCACCGTCATTCGTTAACTTTGGAATAGTCCCGTCGTTACACGTTCTTAACGTAGACGTCTGTACACTCTCAGCATAAAAGGGAGCGCGCTTAGCCAGGCCGAATGATCGAGGTCGGTCAAACCATAGGGAACTACCGGCTCACTGCCAGATTGGGCGAAGGGGGCATGGGGGTCGTGTATCTCGCCGAGCACCCCGTGATCGGCAAGAAGATCGCGCTCAAGGCGATCCACCCGGAACTCTCTCGGAACGCCGAGGTCGTTTCGCGCTTCGTCACCGAGGCGAAGTCGGTCAACCAGATCGGCCATGAGCACATCGTCGACATCGCGGACTTCGGGACGACGCCGGGCGGCGAGTTCTACTTCATCATGGAGTACCTGCAGGGTGAGGCATTGTCCGATCGCCTCAAGCGGGAAGGTCACCTCGATGCGAGGCGCGCCATGGTCATCGGCGCGCAGATCGCCGACGCGCTCGATGCGTCGCACGAGCACGGCATCATCCACCGCGATCTCAAGCCCGAGAACATCTTCCTCGTCTCGCGCGGCGGCACGAAGGACTTCGTCAAGGTCCTCGACTTCGGCCTCGCGAAGCTCACGCAGACCGAGGAGAAGGTCTCGCACAAGACGCGCGCCGGATCGGTCATGGGCACGCCGTACTACATGGCGCCCGAACAGTGCGAGGGAAAGACGGAGATCGACCACCGCGCGGACATCTACTCGCTCGGCGTCCTCCTGTTCGAGATGCTCACGGGCAAGGTGCCGTTCGGCGGCGACGGCTACGGCGAGATCATCGTCAAGCACATCACGATGCCGCCGCCGTCGGTGCGCAGCCTCGTGCCCGAGCTCACGCCCGAGCTCGACTTGATCCTGTTCCGCGCGCTCGCCAAGGATCGCACGCAGCGCTTCCAGACCATGGCCGAGCTGCGCGACGCTCTGCTCGATCCGAACCGGTACGCCTCGGCCGCGCCCATCGTCGCCGTTCCCGACGATTTGTCGGGGGTCGCGCGCGCCGCGACGCCCATGGCGCGGTCGGAGATGGACATCCAAAACAAGCTCGGCCCGGGCTATGGCCCGGGCGGCGACGGCGTCGTCCGCCAGTCGGGCACGGGGCCCTCGACTTTCCGCCAGGGCATGGGCGAGATGATCGACGATCTCACGCCCCAGAAGAAAACCAGCCGCGCCCTGCTCTTCTTTTCCATCGCGGCCATGACGGGCGCCGCCGTCGCCGTCATCACGGGCTCGCGACGCGAGGCGCTCCCGCCCGTCCCCATCGCGGCGTTGCCCTCTCGGCCCACGACCGTGCGCGTGAACTTCAACTCCGACCCGGACGGCGCCATGATCTCGACCGGCGACGGCAAGTCGCTCGGCCTCACGCCGCTGTCGATCGAGGTCCCCTACAGCGACTCGGCCGTCGAGTACGTCTTCAAGAAGCAGGGCTACGAGACGAAGACGATGTACATCGTCCCCAACCTTCCTTCACCGCTCTTCGCAACCATGCAGGAG
>DATKFB010000316.1:0-8923 GCA_035544435.1 Polyangia bacterium | reverse complement strand
CTGCCCCCAGAACGCCGACCCGAAGAAGCAAGGCATGAACGGCGCCACGTGCACGATCTACAGCGACTGCGCGCCCGGGTTCTTGTGCATCTCGAACGTCGGCGGCCTCGCGGGCCCGCACTGCCACTTCGAGTGCAACGTCATGAACAAGAGCTGTCCCGCCGAGGGCGATGGCGGGTTCATGCAGTGCGTCCCCGTCGTCGTGGGCGCGATGTACGGCTATTGCAGCCCCTGAGGACGCGCTACTTGTCGCAGTGGACGGTGAGGCTCCACCCCTCGTGGAGGTAGGCCTTGCGAATCGTGCCGGGATCGCCGCAGCTGCGGGCGTCCGAGACCGGTAGGGCGCATATCTCCCGCGGGCCCGCGTGCGTGCGGACGGAGGTCTTCTTGCGCGGGCCCACCTCGCCGAGCGATTGGCCGTCGACGGAAACGCGCGTCGACTGCGGGCAAAGGGTGTTGTCGACGTCGATCCAGATCGCAGGCGCCCCCATCCCCGTACGCGGCGGCTCCTCGGGAGGCAAGCGCGCCAGGGGCGCTCTCTCGGTCGGCGGTGACGGGCCGTGCGCTTCGGCGGCGACCGGCGCCCCTTCGATCGCCCAGGCGGTCGGGTCCGAAGGGTTGGGAGGCGGAGCGCCGCCCGCGGCGACGGCCTCCGTCGCGGCCGCCTTCGGGCCCGTTTTGCAGCTCGCGTGGCGCATCTCGGCGCCGAGCTGGTCGTAGAAGGCCACGCGCATCTCCCGGTAATCGTCGAGCAGCCGTTGATGTAGCTCGCGCGCCTTCTTGATCTTGACGCGATAGTCGGGCGTGAGCGCCGCCGCGTCGCCCAGCTCGTCAGCGCGCCTGATATCTCGGTAGCGTCCCTGGAGCTGCTGGCCGAGCAACAGATAGCGCGTTCCCGACGCGAGGGCGCGCGCGTACGGCGCAGCCGTGGCCGCCGGACAGGTTTTGGGCGCGGCCTTCGCGGCGGCGGTCTCGGCGGCGGAATTGCCCGCGAGCGCCGTGAGCGTCTCGTGCACCGCCGTCGAGAACTCGTCGCGCACGCGCTCCATGTCGGTCTGGAGCCCGAGGAAGCGATCGACCGAGAGGCGAAGCGCCGCCGCGTCGCCGAAGACGGCGTCGACGCGCGGCTGCGCGTCCGTGCGGAACGGTATGACCGTCGTGGCCGGCGCCGCGGTGCCGGCTGGCATCTTCGAGGCCGCGGGGCTCGGCGTCGCCGTCGGCGCCAGCGCCAGCGCGAGCCAGGCCCCGAGCAATCCGTGTAGCATCGTCGTGTCTCGATTATGGATACGACACGCGGCGCTCCGCCAGAATTTGCTGGGACAGAGTATGTTTGCCACATGGTCATTTCCCCCCAGGCGTTGCCTCGCTTCGCCTACCTGACGCCACGCACGTTGCCGCCCGCCGAGCGGCTCGCGGGGCGCGTCGCCGTGCTCGACATCGCCTTCGCGAGCGAGGGGGGCGGCTCGTCGTTCGAGAAGACGACGCGGCCGTTCATCGAGGGGCTCGGCAGCCGCCTAGCCGCCTGGGTCGACCACCACGACCACGAGCGTCACGCCGACTACAAGGGCGACGCGCGCTTCGTGCTCAGCACGAAGGCCGAGCACGGCGCCTGCCCGGAGATGGTGACGCCCGAGGTCGTGCGCGCGGCCGGCCCGGTCGACACGGTGGCGGTCCATCTCGATCTCGACGGGCTCTACTCGGGCGCCAAGTGGGTGCTGGGCGGCGTCGAGCCGTACGAGGGCGCGGACACCGACGCGCGCGCCGTGGACACGCGCCGCGGCACGCCCGGGCCCATCGCGACCCGCATCGACCGCGCCCTGCGCGCGCGCTTCCGGGACGAGACGCTCAAGCACCGCGTCGTCCAGTACCTCGTGGCGCGCGCGAAGGCGCCCATCTTGTGGGAGGAGATCGAGCTCGCCGCGCGCGAGATCGACCCCTTGCTCGACGAGAGCCGGCGGCTGGCGGGCCGTTACGAGCTGCGCGAGGGCGTCGCCTACGTCGAGTCGCAGGGGCGCCCCTACGACAAGACCGAGCTCCTGCTGCTCGGCCAGGAGCGCGCGCCCATCGCCGTCGTGCGCGACTCCGGCTCGCTCACGATCGCGGCCGACTTCGAATCGGGGTTCGACTTCGTGCGCATGTTCCAGCTCGGCGGCGGCATGCCGACGCGCGTGACGGTGCCCGAGGCGCGCGCCGCCGAGGTCATGGGCAAGCTGGCCGCCGAGACCGCCCGCCGACGCCCGCCGGAAGGTGCCGCGGGGCCGGGCTCGGTGTAAGGTCGACCGGAAGATGCCGCGCCGCCGCTCTCCGTCCGCTGTCGTCGAAATCTCGCCCCGCTATGGCGCCCTCGCGGCGCGCGTGCTGTCGGCCGCGCGCGGCATGACGGCGGGGCTGGCCTCCGAGGGCCCGCTGCCTTCGCGCCGCGACATCCTCCTACTCGTCGAGGAGCTCCTCGAGGTCCTGTTCCCCGAGTCGCACCGCCTCGGCAGCTCACCGACCTCGGGGGGGAGCCTGCGCGACCACGTCGCCAACACGATCGCGTCGCTCGAGGGCCACCTCGAGCGCGCGATCTACCTCGGCCTGCACCGCACTTGCGCGAAGGCGGCGCGCCCCCACGACAAGTGCGCGGAGCGCGCGCGGGCGCTCACGGCGCGGTTGCTGGCGGCGCTGCCGGGAATCCGCGCCGCGCTCGGCAAGGACGTGCTCTCGGCCTACGACTCCGACCCCGCCGCCACGGGCATCGACGAGATCGTCGCGTGCTATCCGGGCCTCTACGCCATCGCGGTCTATCGCGTGGCCCACCACCTGCTCGGGCTCGGCGCCGAGGTGTTGCCGCGCATGCTAACCGAGCACGCGCACTCGCGCACGGGGATCGACATTCACCCGGGCGCCACGATCGGCGAATCGTTCTTCATCGATCACGGCACGGGCATCGTCATCGGCGAGACCTCGACGATCGGCGATCGCGTGCGCATCTATCAGGGCGTGACGCTGGGCGCGCTGTCGATCCGCGACCGTGGACGCACCGACAAGCCGCCGGCCGGCGCGTCGAAGAAGCGCCATCCGACGATCGAGGACGACGCCATCATCTACGCCAACGCTACGATCCTGGGCGGCGGCACCGTGATCGGCCAGGGCGCCGTCGTCGGCGGCAACGCCTGGATCACGTACTCGGTTCCGCCGCGCACGCGCGTCGGCGTGGGAACCTAGGCGCCGGGGGGAGCCGCGCGGTTGGCGCTCTCGTCGAAGGCGTACGAGCTCCTCCGCAGCGTGTCGGCCGAGATCCTCGAAGCGCAGCGCCCGCTGCGCGTGCTGCGCGCCCTCGCCTGGACGGACGAGGCCGAGCGCGCCTTCTTCGCGTCGGGCGCGCGCGAGCTGCCGCGCCCCGAGTATCGCCTCGCGCCCGAGGTCGGGCCGGCGGGCGAACGGTTCCGCGTGCTCAAGGCGGCCCTCGCGGGCGGCGGGGCCATCGAGGCCTTTCTGCGCGAGACCTGCGACGCGTTCTCGACGGCGTCGCGCATGCTGCTCGCCGTCGGCACGAAGGACTTCTACTACCACTCGGTCGAGCTCTACGGCCGGCCCGCGAGCCTCACGGCCGACCGGCGCACGACGAACCTCGATCTCGCGCAGCACTTCGCGCAGGTCGTCGACGGCGTCGTCGGGACGGCGCGCATCCCGAGCGCGGCCGACGAGGAGACGCTCACGGCCGAGGAGGTCATGCCGATCCTGGCGCGCCGTTTCGCACGTTTCTTCCAGGGCGCCGGCATCAGCGTCGAGGTCGTCGACGGGTTGGCGTCGAAGGCGGCGGCCGGCGTCGACGGCGTCCGTTTGCAACGCGGGGCGCGCTTCTCGCAGCGCGACCTCCTCCAGCTCGAGTATCACGAGGGCCACGTCCATGTCGCGACGGCCCTCAACGGCCGCGCGCAGCCCGTCCTGGCCTTTACGGGCTACCCGTCGCCGCGCACGACGGCGACCCAGGAGGGGCTTGCCGTGCTCACGGAGTTCCTCACGCAATCGACGAGCCTCGAGCGCCTGCGCCGGCTCTCGGACCGCACGCTCGCCATCAAGATGGCCGAGGACGGCGCGGACTTCTGCGAGCTCTACCGTTTCTTCCTCGGGCGCGGCCACGACGAGGCCGCGGCCTACGACTGTGCGCGCCGCGTGTGCCGCGGCGGTCTCGTCACGGGCGGCGCGCCGTTCACGAAGGACGTCTGCTACCTCGACGGCCTCCTGCGCGTGACGAACTTCCTGCGCGTCGCGCTCGTCAAAGGACACCTGCACCACGTCCCCCTGTTCTTCGCCGGCAAGATCGACGTCCAGGACGTGCCCCTCTTCGGCCGGTTGCTGCGCGAGGGCGCGGTCGTCGAGCCGAAGTTCGTGCCGGCATGGGCGCGGGACCTCTCGTACCTGACGGCCTTCATGAGCTACTCGGCGTTCCTCGGCGAGTGCGACCTCTCGGCCGAGCGCCGACGCTACGAGGACCTCATCGGCCGCGCCGACGACCAGGAGCTCTAGCGGCGCTATGCGGGCGCGGCGTCGGCGGGCGCCGTGGCGGTCGGCTCGTCGTCGGGCGGGGGCGGCGGGGGCGGCGCGAAGGGCTGCACCTCTCCCTTGCGCGTCATGAGCCAGACGCCCACTCCGAAGGTCGCGAGGCACGCCCACTGGGCGGGCGTGAGGGCGGCGTACCGCTCGTCGGGGCGGGCAACGTCGTGGGCGCGCAAGAAGTCGAGGCCGAAGCGCACGGGCGCGTACATGACGGCGAAGAGGCCGATGACGCGCCCGGGGACGCGAGGCTTCTTCGCGTACTGGAACAAGATCGCCGTCATGGCGATCGTGAACAGCAGCTCGTCGAGGCCGAGATCGTGGCGCGGACCGTCTGGATAGCGCACGGCTAAGAAGAAGGTCGTGTGCAGGCCGGGGTGGTCATGCGCCGTGAAGCAGCCCGTGCGGCCGAAGATCCAGCCGACGGCCAGGCCGAGCGCCACGGCGTCGGCGTAGGGCAGGGCGGGGATCTTCTCCTTGCGCGTGTAATAGAGGAACGCGAGCAGCGCGCCCAAGAAGCCGCCGAACGACGAAAGGCCGGCCCAGACATTGAGGAGGATGAGCGGGCTCTCCTTGATGCGCTCCGGGAAGTAGAAGATCACCGACACGAGGTGGGCGACGATGAAGCCCACGATGACGATGCGGGCGTTGAGGAACTTGACGTCCTTGTCTTCGATCCCGCGCAGCACGCCCTGCTTGACGACGATGCGGTCCCCGACGATGACCCCGAGCGCGACGAGGACGCCGAACATGTGGATCGGCAGCCCCGCGATGTCGAAAAGGTGTCCGTCGAAGTAGGGGATCATCGTCCTATGCGGGACCCTGAGAGGGTCCCGCGCCCCCGACGCCGGTCTCGGCCGGGCGAAGCCCGTCCTCTCCGAGGTCGGTGTTACGCGCCTTCGAGCGATCACGCAATGATCGGACGATCTCGTGTTGGCCGTCGGCGTGGTAGCTCGAGCGCACCATGGGGCCGGACTCGACGTGCGGGAAGCCCATGGCGAGGGCCTCGGTCTTGAGCGCGGCGAACTCGTCGGGGTGCACGAAGCGGTCGACGGCGAGGTGCTTGCGCGACGGGCGCAGGTACTGGCCGAGCGTGAGGATGTCGACGCCGATCTCGCGCAGCTCCCGGAGGACGGCGCGAACCTCGTCGAGCTCCTCGCCGAGGCCCAGCATGAGGCCCGTCTTCGTGATGGCGCCACGCGCCTTCGCGTGGCGCAGGATGGCGTACGAACGCGCGTAGCTCGCTTGGACGCGCACCTGGCGCGACAGGCGCGGCACCGTCTCGAGGTTGTGCGCGAAGACGTCGGGTCCCGCCGCGAGCACCGTGTCGACCGAGCCCGTGTCGCCTTTGAAGTCGCCCACGAGCACCTCGACCACCATCTCGGGCGCGCGGCGCTTGCAGGCGCGGATAGTCTCGGCCCAATGGGTGGCGCCGCCGTCCGCGAGGTCGTCGCGATCGACGCACGTGACGACCGCGTGGCGCAGTCCCAGCTCCGCGAGCATCGTCGCGACGTGCTCGGGCTCGGCCGCGTCGGGCGGCTCTGGCCGCCCCGTGGGCACGTCGCAGAACTGGCAGGAGCGCGTGCAGGTCCCGCCCAGGATCATGATCGTGAGCGCCTGCCGGTTCCAGCACTCACCGATGTTCGGGCACGACGCGCTCTCGCACACCGTGTGCAGCCCGAGCTCGCTGACGCGCTTCTTGAGATCGAAGAAGACGTCGCCCGACGGCATCTTCATGCGGATCCAGTCCGGCTTGGGCTGGAAGCGCTCGCTCTCAGCCGGCGCCGCGACGGCACCGGTCGTCTCGAGCACGCGCAGCTTGCGCGACCGGGTCTCGACGACGCGTTCAGACATCGCTCATCGCAATGAGGGCCAGAGCGCTTCGAGGTCGAGCTCGACGGACTCGAATGGCACGGCGTGAATCTTGGCCTCGCCTCCATAGTTTCCTGCGACAAGCCAGTCCTCACCTCGGAGCCGCAGAACCTCGAGCGTGCGGGCGACCGGATCGACGAGCCAGATGAACTGCACGCCCTCCCGTCGATAGATGTCGAGCTTGCGAGTCCGGTCGATGACGGCCGTCGATGGCGAGAGCGTCTCGCACAACCAGTCGGGCGGCATGCTCATGAAGGGCGCGTCCGGCAACGTGGGGAGCCGCTCGCGACGCCACGCCGCTACGTCGGGCACGAGGACTTGACTGGCGAAGTGGAGCTCCGGTTCGAAGAGGATCCACCACCCCCCTGGACCATTGATCCCTCTTTGAAAGGGACCACTTAGCGTCTCCGTCAGAACGGTGGTCGCGAAGGCGTGCAAAACGCCGGGCCGTGGGGAGACGACGAGCTCGTCACCGATGATCTCGCCGAGCCGATGTCGCGGCAACGCCTCGAGGTCGGCATATGTCGCCTGGCGACCCTTCGGTGCCGCTTTCGCGCTCATGGGGGCAATTGTAGCGCACCGGCGCCGGAGCGGTCAGATGTGGACGGCCTCGCCGAGCGCGCTGGCGGCGGCCTCGAACATGACCTCGGAGAGCGTCGGGTGCGGGTGCACGGCGGCGACGATGTCATGGATCGTGGCCTCGGACGTCATGGCGACCGACATCTCGGCGATGAGGTCGGTGACGCCATACCCGATGGCGTGCACGCCCACGATCTCGCCGCGGGCTTTGTTCGTGATGATCTTGATGAAGCCGTCGGGGTGTCCGGCGCCGAGCGCCTTGCCGTTGACGTTGAAGGGGAACTTGCCGACGTTGATGCCGAGGCCGGCCTCCCGCGCCTGCGCCTCGGTCTTCCCGATGGACGCGACCTCGGGGTCGCAGTAGGTACAGCCGGGGATGGCGTCGTAGTTCACTGGCTCGGGATGGTGGCCGGCCATGGTCTCGACGGTGCGCACGGCCTCGGCCATGGCGACGTGCGCGAGGGCTGGCGGTCCGGCGCAGTCCCCGATCGACCAGATGCCGGGGCTCGTCGTGCGGTACTGGTCGTCGACTTGGATGAAGCCGCGGTCGAGCGCGACGGCCATGCCCTCGAGGCCGATGCCCTCGACGTTGGCGCGCACGCCCACCGCCATGAGCACGCGCTCCGAAGTCACGCTCTCTTCTTTTCCATCCGCGCCGACGTAGCTCGTTGTCACGGACTTGCCGCTCACCTTGACGCCCGTCGTCTTCGTGCCCGTGAGGATTTTCATCCCCTTCTTCTTGAGGATTCGCGTGAGCGTCACCGAGATCTCCTCGTCCTCCACCGGTAAAATCCGCGGCACGAACTCGATGACCGTCACGTCGACGCCGAAGGCGTTCCAGAAGTCGGCGAACTCGATGCCGATGGCGCCCGCGCCGATGACGACGACCGACTTCGGTACCTCGGGGAGGATCATGGCCTCGCGGTAGGTGATGATGCGCTCCCCGTCGGGCTCGATGCCTGGCAGGAACTTCGCGCGCGCGCCCGTCGCGATGATCGTTCGCGGCGTCTCGAGCGTGACCTTGCCGGATTTGGTCTCGACTTCGAGCTTGCCGCGCCCCGTGAGCTTGGCCGTGCCCGGGATGTGCGTCACGCCGTACTTCTTGAAGAGCCACTCGACGCCGCCCGAGAGCTTGTCGGCGACGCCGCGGCTGCGCGCGATGACCTTGTTCCAGTCGAACGTGATGGGCCCGTTGATGATGACGCCGTAGTCGGCCGCGTGCTGCGCGTGCCGCATCATGTCCGCCGACTTGAGCAGCGCCTTCGTCGGGATGCAGCCCCAGTTCAGGCAGATGCCACCCGGCCGCTCGCGCTCGACGCAGGCCGTCTTGAAGCCGAGCTGCGCGCCGCGAATGGCCGCGACGTACCCGCCGGGACCCGCCCCGACGACCACGAGATCGTATTTGTCGGCCATGGCCTAGAACGCCAGCGAGATGGGCTTCTCGAGGATGCCGACGATGGCCTGCAGGACCTTCGCGCCGAGCGCGCCGTCGATGACGCGGTGGTCGCACGACAGCGTGATGGACATGCGCTGACCGACGACGATCTTGTCGTTCTTGACCACCGGCTCCTTGCGCACGGTACCCACGGCGAGGATGGCGCCCTCGGGCGGGTTGATGATGGCGGCGAAGTCGCGGATGCCCAGCATGCCGAGGTTCGAAACGGAGAACGTCGCGCCCGTGTACTCCTCGGGCCGAAGCTTGCGATCACGCGCGCGCTTGGCCATCTCGCGGGCCTCGGCGGCGATCTGACCGATGGTCTTCCGGTCGGCGTCCCGGATGACCGGCGTGATGAGTCCGTCCTCGATCGCGACCGCCATGCCGATGTCGACGCGGGCGTGCTCGATGATGGCTTCCTCGGTGAACGAGGCGTTCGCCTCGGGGATGCGCCGCATGGCCAGCGCGCAGGCCTTGAGGACCAGGTCGTTGACCGAC
>DATKFB010000315.1:0-6066 GCA_035544435.1 Polyangia bacterium | reverse complement strand
CCTCCGCGCCGCCTAAGCAAGCGAAAGCGGGGCTCCCAGCGCTTAGCCTCGCAAGCACAAAAAGCGGGGCGCCCCACTGCTCAACCTCGCAAGAATGAAACTGGGCGCCCTTCGGGCGGACCGCAAGAATGAAACTGGGCGCCCTTCGGGCGGACCGCGGGCACAAAGACGGGCGACCCCCGCGCGGACAGGCGAGCCTCGCGTGGCTTCGCCACGCGAAGCGAGGGGGGCCCGGGGTATGCGAGCGGCAGCGAGCCATACCCCGGCAGATCAAGTAGTATTCGGGCTCCCGTGGCGTCGCCTTCCGCTCCGTTCGGCCCCGAGCGCTCCCCGAGAGGTCTCGCGTGGCTGCGCGCCCACCGGGGAGGTGTGGGCATCGCGCTCGCCGTCGTCGCCGGTGCGGTCTACCCGTCGGCCGTCGGAACCTTCGCGGCGCGCAGCTTCGCGACGCGCGCCTCGGCCCGCCTCGGGCGGGCGGTGACGGTGGGCCAGGGACGCGCGGGTCTCGGCGACGTCACGTTCACGAACGTGCGGGTCGCCGGCACGACCGGTCTCGACCTCGTCTTCATCGGGGCCGTCGTCGTTCCGTTCGGCGTCGCCTTCGGCGGCAGCGGGCCCGTGCGCGTGAGCGGCTTGCAAGCCAACATCGTGCGCGGCGGCGCCGACGACAACGTGACGGCGATCGTCGAGCGCCTGCGCGGGCACGGCGGCGGAGGCGGCGCCAAGAGCGCGGCGTCGCCGCCCGGGCTCGTCATCGAGAGCGCCTCCATCGAGGCGCGCGATCGGCAGAGCGGCCTGGCGGTCACGATCGACGGCCTCTCAGGCGAGGTGCTCCCGAACGCCCGACTCGCGCTGCACGCGCGCGGCGTCCACGGCGTGCTCGCGCTCGCGGGCGACGATCAGGGGCCGCGCTTCGGCGCCGACGAGCTTCACGTCGAGGCGCCCCTCGAGGGCCAGCGCCCGCGCGGCCTGCCCGCCGTGCGCGTCAAGGGCGGCTTCGCGACGCCGCTGCCCAAGCTCTCCCTCACGGGCATCACGGGCGTGATCGCGCCGCCCCCGCGCGAGGCGACCGGGCCGGCGCCCACCGCCCATCGCGTGACGATCGACCTGCACGGCAGCTACGGCGGCGCGCGCGAGGACCTGTGGACGGCCAAGGGCCACGCCGACTTCGACCGGCTGGAGGGCGCTCTCGCGCTGCGCGCCGAGCAGTTCTCGCTCGACAAGATCGCGGACGTGCTCCCGAAGGCGGTGCTCGCCCCCGCGAACACCAAGCTCGACGCCGCCTTCGATCTCGCCTGGAGCGCGGGCGTCGTGCACTTCGGCGGCGACCTGGCCGCCGTGGGCGTCTCGGTCCAGAACGATGCGCTCGCGAGCGGTCCCGTCGAGGACGTCTCCATCGGCCTCGCGCTGCGCGGCACGATCGTGCCCGCCGCGCGCCGCATCGAGCTCGAGCGAGTCGAGGCGCGCGTCCGCGACCTCACGGCACGGCTCACGGGCACGATCGAGCTGCCGAGCGGAAGCTACAGGTTCGGCAACGGGCGGAAGATCCCGTTCGTGCCCAAGGTCGATCTGACGTTCGCCGTGCCGCGCCTGCCCTGCGCCAAGCTGCTCGCGAGCATCCCAGCGGCGCTTACGCCGAAGCTCGACGGCTTCGTCTTGAAGGGGATGTTCGAGGCGCAGGTGGCCGCCAAGGTCGACTTTGCGGCGCTCGACGCGCTCGACCTGCACGGCAAGGTGGGCATCGATGGCTGCAAGGTCGTCAAGGCGCCCGACGCCGTCACGGCGCTCAAGGGCGACGAGTCGATCGTCGTCAACGTCGAGGTGCCGCCGCCGCCCGGTCCGGGCTCGGTGCGCGGCGAGACCGAGACGCTCGCCGTCGTCGTCGGCCCCGAGAACCCGGACTTCGCGCCCTATGATCAGATCTCGCCGTACCTCATCAACTCGATCATGACGACCGAGGACAACGGCTTCTTCAAGCACCGCGGCTGGGTGACGTCCGAGTTCAAGAGCGCGCTGCGCCGCAACCTCGCGGGCGGCGGCTTCCGCCTGGGCGCGAGCTCGATCACGATGCAGATGGTGAAGAACGTGCTCCTCAGTCAGGAGAAGACGCTCTCGCGCAAGCTGCAGGAGCTCTTCCTCGTCTGGTACCTCGAGCAGAACCTGCCCAAGGAGCGCATCCTCGAGCTCTACTTCAACGCCATCGAGTTCGGGCCGCGCCTCTACGGCATCGGCCGCGCGACGCGCCACTACTTCGGCAAGAAGCCGTCCGAGCTCAACCCCGTCGAAGCGGCGTTCTTCTCGTCGATCCTGCCGAGCCCCAAGCGGCGCTACATCCAGTACTGCCACGGGGCGCTGTACCCGCCCTGGGACAAGTACGTGCACCGCATCGTCGCGAAGGTGCACGAGCGCGGGCGGCTCACCGACGAAGAGGCCGCGCAGTGGGCGGTCACGCCGCTCGTCTTCGACCGGAGCGAGGCGACGTTCACCGAGAAGCAGTGCCTCGAGTGGGTCAAGTCCATGGCGGCGCACCCCGAGGCCGAGGTGCCGCCCGACCTCGACGACGATGCGGATGCCGGCGGCGACGAGGCGTTCTCGGCGCGCAAGAAGCTCGGCCGGCTGTTCGTGCGCGGCGCCCGGCAGCGCGGCCCCGCCGCGCCGGGGCGGTCGGTGGCGCGGGCGCGCTGACTGACGCTCAGGAGCTCACGATCGATGTCCGACGACTTGCTCTCGAAGGATCCCGCCGCCGTCTGCGCCGCGTTGTCGCCACTGCTCATGGAGGAGCGGCGCGCGCGCATCGACGCGGCCGTGGCGGCGCGGCTCGGAGGCCTCCGCGTCGTCATTGAGAACCTGCACGATCCGCACAACGGCGCCGCCGTGCTGCGCAGCGCCGAGGCCTTCGGCATCCAGCGCGTCGACGTCATCGAGGCCGTCGAGCCGTTCCGGTTCTCGTCGACAGTGACGCAGGGGTGCGAGAAGTGGCTGGACGTCGTGCGCCACAAGACCCTCGACGCGGCCGTCGCCGCGCTCCGCCGCGACGGCTTCGTGATCTACGCGGCCGTGCCGGGCGCCGAGGCGTCCGTCGAGGACCTGAACTTCTCTCGGCCCGCGGCGGTCATGGTGGGCAACGAGCACGACGGGCTCACGGGCGAGGCCGTCGACGCCGCGGATCGCGTCTTCGGCATCCCCATGCCGGGCATGACGGCGAGCCTCAACCTCTCGGTCGCGACGGCGCTTATCGCCGAGCGCGCGGCCGCCATGCGCCGCCGGGCGCTGCGGGCCGAGGGCGATCTGAGCGCGGGAGAGCGGCTGGCCCTGCGAGCCCGCTTCTACGCGGCCTCGGTTCGCGGCGCCGAGGCCGTCGTCGCGCGTTATCGCGCGGGCCGATCCCTTTCTTGAACCGCGTCGCCTGACAGATAGACTCCACGGATGGCGGCCGGCCCCTTTCTGGACGATCGCGACCCGCGTCGCCCGAGGAAGCCGCACGCGCCCAAGCTCGTGGGCAGAAAGGCCGGTGGCGGGCTCGGTGGACGCGCTGCGCGCGACGGCGGCTCCCGCGGGATGCGCGCCTTCAAGCTCGCGCTCTGGCTCGGCGTCTTCGCCGCCTTCGCGGGCGCGGCGGGGCTCGTGGGCCTGTTCGCTTACTACGGCAGCGATCCCAAGCTGCCCAAGATCAGCAAGCTCGACGACTTTCGTCCCAAGCAGGTCACGCGCATCCTCGACCGCGCGGGCACGCCCATCGGCGAGCTCGGGCTCGAGAAGCGCACAGTCATTCCCTTCGCGGCGATCCCCAAGCTGCTCGTCAACGCGGTCGTCGCCGCCGAGGACGCCGATTACTTCAATCACGAGGGCATCGACTACCGCGGCATGCTGCGGGCGTTCGTCGAGAACGTGCTGCGGGGGCGCACGGCGCAAGGTGGGTCGACCATCACTCAGCAGGTCGTCAAGACGATGCTGCTCACGCCCGAGCGCACGCTGCGCCGCAAGGTGCAGGAGATCATCCTCGCGCGCCAGCTCTCTCAAAAACTGTCGAAAGAGGAGGTCCTCGCGCTCTACCTGAATCAGATCTACTACGGCCACGGCCGCTACGGCTGCGAGGAGGCGGCGCGCTACTACTTCGGCAAGTCGGTGCGCGACGTCAACCTCGCGGAGGCGGCGCTGCTCGCAGGGCTGCCGCAGAGCCCGGAGCGCCTCTCGCCGCGCAAACACCCGGACGCCGCCAAGACGCGCCAGCGCTACGTTCTCGGGCAGATGGCCGAGCGCGGCTTCATCGACCGCAAGACGGCCGACAAGGTCGCGGCCGAGCCCATTCGCCTCGCGCGCGAGCCGCTCGCGGCGCGAGGCATGGCGACGGAGGTGGTCGACAGCGTAGGGCGCTACCTCGCCGACCACGGCGACGCCACCCTGTCGGGCACGACGGTGCAGACGACGATCGACGCGCGCATGCAGGAGCTCGCGCGCGCGAGCCTGGAGCGCGGGCTCGAGGACTTCGACGCGCGCCAGGGCTTCCGCGGCCCGTCGGGCCACCTCGCGGGCAAGGCGCTCGACAAGCGCCACGACGCGCTCGCGGCGGCGCACGAGAAGGGCGTCAAGGACGGCGAGGTCATCGAGGGCGTCGTCAAGCGCGTCGAGTTGTCGGCGGCCGGCGGCGTCCAGGAGGCGCGCGCCAAGGACGCCGGCGCCAAGGGCGCGCTCGGCAAGGACGCGCTCGCGAAGAAGGATCTGGGCAAGCTTTTCGTCGACATCGGTCTGCCCGCGGGGGAGGGCGTCGTCGATCTGTCGCTCGAGCCGCGCTACGCCAAGGGGCCGAAGCAGCTCGCGGCGCGCTTCGCGCCGGGCGATGTCGTGCGCGTGCGCGTCGCCAATGCTGCCGACCGGCCCCGCGTCGAGGGCGGGTCCGTCCCGCTCATGCTCGAGCTCGGGCCGCAGGCGGCCATGATCGTCATGGATCCGCGCACGCGCGAGCTCCTCGCCGTCGTGGGCGGCTATGCTTTCCGCGCCGGCGCCTACAACCGCGCCGAGCGCTCGGAGCGCCAGCCGGGCTCGTCCTTCAAGTCGATCTTCTACGCAGCGGCCATCGAGGCGCAGAAGATCACGCCCGCGACGATCATCGACGACTCTCCCACGCCCTACAAGGGCTGGAAGCCCGACAACTACGAGAAAGACAGCTTCGCTGGGCCCATCCGCGTGCGCACGGCGCTCGCCGAGTCGAAGAACACGGTGGCCATCAAGGTGCTCGACATGGTCGGCATCCCGGCGGCGCGCGAGGCGGCGGCGCGCTTCGGCATCACGACGCCCATCCCCGACGACGCGGGCCTGGCCCTCGCGCTGGGCGTCTCGTCGGTCAAGCCCATCGACATGGCGAGCGCATACGCGACGTTCGCGAGCGGCGGCCTCGCGGGGCCGCCCGTGCTCCTCAAGAAGATCGGCAACGACGCTCTCGCGACGCCGCCGCTTACGCAGGTGCTCAAGCCCGAGGTCGCCTACGTAATGAACTCGCTCCTGCGCAGCGTGATCGAGGAGGGCACGGCGCGCGCTGCCGCGGGCCGCTTGCGCCGTCCGGCGGCCGGCAAGACGGGCACGACGAACCGCAAGGTCGTCGTCGCAGGCAAGACGATCGCGTCGGAGACGATCGACGCCTGGTTCATCGGCTACACGCCCGACGTGCTCGCGGCCGTGTGGGTGGGCTTCGACGAGCCGCACGGCATGGGCCGCGGTGCCACGGGCGCCACGGCGGCCCTCCCCATCTGGATCGACTTCATGACGAAGGCGCTCGCGGGCCGTCCCACGAAGGACTTTACGCCCCCGCCCGGCGTCGTCATCCAGCGCATCGACAAGGCCACTGGCCTGCTGGCGCGCCCCGGCGTCGAGGAGAACACGCTGGACGAAGTCTTCCTCCAGGGCACGGCTCCGACCGAGCTCGCCCCCGTCGCGGGCGAGGAGTCGTCGGCCGACAAGCTGCTCATCGAGTAGGCGCAATTCGAGCGGGCAGACGCCGGAACGGAGACCACGAGTCGGAGTGAATCGCGGGACGTGGTAACCTCTACGTTACTACCAGAAGAAATACCA
>DATKFB010000314.1:0-3750 GCA_035544435.1 Polyangia bacterium | reverse complement strand
CATCCCAAGCCCCGGAGAGACCGTCATCGTGCCGTCGGGCGCGACCACCGTCGCCGCCGACTCGACGATGCCATCGCAGCCCTTGACGCCCGCGTAGCCTCCCGCGACAGGATCGACTTGGTCGTCAACACCGCGCTGGTGCAACATGAGGGCACCCCCGTCGCCGAGCGGCACCATGCGCCATGCCACCGCCGGACTCAGCGAGTGCGGCAGCCCCATCGCCGAGATCCCGTGACGCGTCGGCGGTCGCTGCCTCGCCATCACGTTGCCATTCTCGTCGACGATGATGGCGTCGGCGCGGCGGAACGTGCTCACGAGCAGCGCGCCGGTCTTGGTCGCTACGACGTCGCGCAGGTCGCGATCGAGCGTGAGCGTCCGATAGACCCCCCCCGATGCGTGCAGCGAGACGAGCTGACCATCCGCGCAGGCGACGTGAACCAGATCCTTCGCGGGCTCGTACGCGAGCCCACGCGGCGCCGCGCACACGGGCTCGCGCGCCTTCACAATCCCGCTACTCGGATCGAACGTCACGATCGCACCGCCCCCGCGCAGCGCAACGTGGACGTCACCGGCCGCGTCCTGGACGAGCCGTCCCGGCTCATCGCCCGCCGATAGCTCGACGGTGGCGCTCAGGGTACGCGCCGCTAAGTCGACGATGAAGACGCGATCGCGATCGGAGTCCGCGGCAACGGCTGTGCGGTCGCCCGCGAGGACGAGCAGCGTTCCGCCGCTCAGAGGCCGCGGTGGCACTGCGGCGCTCGTGACCGGTCCGCTCAAGTCCGGCCGAAAAGGCGACATTATCGGCGGCCCCACGGGCGGCCCGCCCGGGTCGCAAGCCGAGGCGCCGCCGCTACCTGCCGCGCCGGCGGCGTTCTCCGTGGAAGCACCCGCGCTGCCGGTCGTCGCGCCCCCAGGCGCCGCCGACAGCGGCTGTACTGGCGGATCACTCGGCTCGAAGGGCACGAAGGGAGTCGGGACCGCGGGACCCGCCGCGCCGGCGGAACTTGTGGTCCCGACGATCGGGTCAGAGACCGTGCAGGCCGCGCCCAGCGACGCGAGGGCGAGCGCGGTGAGGATCATCGTCTGGCGGTTCATAGAAATCCTCTCGGCTACTGGTTGTGAGCGAAGAGCACCGGAAGAGAAGCGTCCTCCTTCGCGTGCCAGAGCATCTCGACGCCGCGGTTGCCCAACGTCGCGAGACACACGACCTTGCCCACCCCCACCTTCATCGCCTGAACGCGGCCGGCGAGAAGCGGCTCACCCGCTGCGACGTGCGAGGCGACCTGACAGTCGCGGTCCGAGCCCGTGACGGCATCGGCGACAAAGAGCGTGCCGCCCGAGTAGGCGGAGTACGCGTGGATCGAGACGGGACCGGTGACTACGGCCTTGACCGCGCCCCGCTGGACCAGCATCTCACCTCGCTTGGGAGTTGCGACCTCGCCGGAGCCGGCGAGACGGGTGCTCGCGCAACCGAACGTGAGTGACGAGAGCAGAAAAAGAGTCGAGAGAGTTTTCATCGCGGCCTCCATGCCTGCCCTCATTAGCAAGGCCGGTGCCAACGCGTAACCCCGCGAGGGACGCGGACTTCACTTGGACCGCGGCACGCGTCGGACAGTTCGCCCGACGACATTCGACCGACGTCGGTCAATTTGATGGACGTCGCCTTGCCCGAAGGTCAGCGCGTCGAGCGCCCGGCGATCTAGCTCGCATCCCGCTTGAGCGTGCCCGTGCCGCCAATGCCGCCGCCGCTCTTGAGCTCTGCACCGAAGAGCGCGTTCAAAAGCGTCGCGACGCGGGCCTTGGCGCCCGGGCTTACGTGGGGCTGTAGGTCCGACGCGAAATCTTCGGCTGTCGCGTAGCGGTCGGCCGGATCGGGCATGAGAGCCTGCTTGAGGATTCGGGCGGCGACCGCGGGCAACCGATCGATGCGTTCGAAATGCTCGGCCGTGGGGCCCGTCGCCGCGCCGTAGAAGACCTCAGCTGTCGTGCCGCCGAGATAGAACGGCTCGCCCGCGAGCGCGCGGTACATGACGAGGCCGAGCGAGAACAGATCGGAGCGGCGATCGACGGCGAGTCCGCGCGCTTGCTCAGGCGACATGAAGGCGGCGTTGCCTTTGACGTTGCCCAGGTCGGTGTGCGAAACGCGGCTGCTGTCGGCGGACTTGACGATGCCGAAGTCGATGAGCTTCACCTCGCCGACGCGACTCACGACGACGTTGCCCGGCGAGATGTCACGGTGGACGATGTGCATCGGCTCGCCCGCGTCGTTGGTCTTGTCGTGCGCGTAGCCGAGCGCCTGCAGCGTTTCGTATGCGATGTAAAAAACCGTCGCAACGTCGAGTGGCTCGCTGAGGCGCTCCTGGTGCCGCTCGCAGAGCTGCGCGATGTTGCGGCCGACGATGTACTCCTGCGCGATGAAGAACCCATCGCCCACACGCCCGAAGTCGAAGACGGGGACGATGTTCGAGTGCACGAGCGTCGAGCCGAGCTTGGCCTCGTCGATGAACTGATCGACGGCGGCGCGGTTCAGCGCGAGCTCGGGCTTGAGGCGTTTGAGGACGAACGTGCGCTGGAAGCCTTCGGGGCCCGTGAGCGCCGCCGTGTATATGTCGCACATGCCGCCCGAGCCCAGCCGACCGAGCACCGTGTAGCGGCCGAAGACTTGCGCGTCTCCACTCGCGATCGTCGTCGGCAGATTGACGCTGAGGCGCCGCGCCAGGGGCGGAACGGCTGAGGCGATGCTGGAGCCCGCCATCAGCGCCGGCGTCGGCGCGGTGCTGGGGACGCTCGTGCCCGCAGTCGCGGCGGCCGCAGGCGCGCGCCGCCGCGAAAGCCCGAGGTAGAACGCGACGAGCGCGAGCGCTGCCGCGAGCCCCCAGAGCGGAAGAAGGGCCGCCCTGCCCGCGTTCGGGGCGAGCGGGCTCACGGCCCATAGCCGAAGACCCTGTCCGAGCTCCGCCGACGCTGCGGCCCACACGCCGCCGGGGTCGACGACGACCGGATCCGCTTCGCGCCCCACGAGGTCGGCGGGGCTGGAGGGGCGCGGCGCCCCGCCCGCCCGCTCGAATCCATGCCCGTCGGTGACGAGCACGCCGGCGTGCGCGCTCGCGGCCCAGCTTTCGACGAGCGGGCCGTCGACGGGAAGACCGAGCACGACGACGCGGCCCGGGGGGTCGGCGAGGCGGACCGGGCCCGCGGCGACTAGGTACGTCTGCTCGCCCACGCGTGCGAGCGGCATCGAGTCATGCCCGGCGGCGCGCGTCGCGAGCTCGGCGGCAGCCGGTGCGTCGCTGCGGACGTTGCGGCTCATGACGACGCCATCGGGGCCCATGAGCACGAAGGCGCGCGCGCGGTGCGGCGCCCACCAGTCCTCGGTCTGGAAGAGATCGTCGAGCGTGAAGGTGTCAACCTTGTTCTGGAGGGCCGCGCGGAACTGGGGTACGGCCGCCGCGGAGACGGCTTCCACCGCGAGATCACGCGCCGACGACGCCACGGCGGCCTGGGCGGCGGCGAGGGCCCGCCCGCTCGCGCTGATGGCGGCGGCGCGACGCGCATCGCTCGAACCGGCGGCCAGGAACGCCGCGGCGGCGGCGCCGAGCGCACTCACGCCGAGGACCGCCGCTACCCCGCCCCGCCCGACCGGCATTCAGTCCTTGTACGAGCCGTACGGTTGGCCGAGCTTGTTGTTGTGCGCCGTCTCCGACTGGACCTCGAGCGTGAAGGTGACCTCCGCGCCACCCCCGCCGAGGT
>DATKFB010000313.1:0-3038 GCA_035544435.1 Polyangia bacterium | reverse complement strand
CACATCGAGCGCGTCTGCAAGGTGATCGACAAGGTCCGCCGGCTCTGGAAAGAGCAGGAGAAGGTCGCCGAGAAGCTCTTCGCCAAGGTCTCGGACGCCACCAAGAAGAAGTACCGGACCCAGATCAACGACTACAAGCAGGAGATCCTGGACACGCTCCAGGAGATGCGCCTCAACAAGAAGCAGATCGACAAGATCGTGCTTCACCTCAAGGAGTTCGTCGAGCGCATCGAGCAGGCCAACCGCGAGATCCTCGACTGCGAGGCGAAGAGCGGCCTGTCGCTCAAGGAGTTCCGCAAGACGCTGCGCGAGATCCGGTCGTCGCCCCTCCGGCAGCGGGCCGTCGCTAAGAAGCTCGGCATTCGCCCCGACGAGATCGAGGAGATGTCGCGCGTAATTCAAATCGCGCAGAAAAAGGTCAAGAAGGTCGAGGAGGAGGCCAAGCTCTCCGAGTCGGTCCTGCGCGACACCGTGGCCGAGATCCAGGACGGCGAGCGCATGGCCGAGAAGGCCAAGGCGGAGCTCGTGGAAGCCAACCTCCGCTTGGTCGTGTCGATAGCCAAGAAGTACACGAACCGTGGTCTCCAGTTCCTCGACCTCATCCAGGAGGGCAACATCGGCCTCATGAAGGCCGTCGACAAGTTCGAGTACAAGCGCGGCTACAAGTTCTCGACCTACGCGACGTGGTGGATCAGGCAAGCGATCACGCGGGCCATCGCCGACCAGGCGAGGACCATCCGCATCCCCGTCCACATGATCGAGACGATCAACAAGCTCATCCGCACGAGCCGATACCTCGTGCAGGAGCTGGGGCGAGAGCCCACGCCCGAAGAGATCGCCGAGAAGATGGAGCTGCCGCTCGACAAGGTGCGCAAGGTCCTCAAGATCGCCAAGGAGCCGATCTCGCTCGAGACGCCCATCGGCGAGGAGGAGGACTCGCACCTCGGCGACTTCATCGAGGACAAGAGCGTGATCTCGCCGGCCGACGCCGTCATCTCGATGAACTTGGCAGAGCAGACGCGCAAGGTGCTCGCGACCCTCACGCCACGCGAGGAGAAGGTGCTGCGCATGCGGTTCGGCATCGGCGAGAAGTCCGATCACACGCTCGAAGAGGTGGGGCAGGACTTCGAGGTGACGCGCGAGCGCATCCGCCAGATCGAGGCCAAGGCGCTCCGGAAGCTGCGCCATCCCTCGCGCAGCAAGCGTTTGAAGTCGTTCATGGAGAACTGAGGGCGGGTGGGTCTTCGACCCTGAAATGCTCAAGCGGTTCTCGGTCACGATTGGGGGGAAGGAGCGCATCGTCGAGCTCGACGGGCCGCGCGTCGTCGTCGACGGCAAGGAGCGGGAGATCGAGCTTCTCGCCGTCGAAGAAGGGGCTTGGCTGCTTCGCGAAGGGAACAGGCAGGCGCTCGCGTATGTCGACGGCGTGGGGGGGAAGATTGGGGTCTCGATTCGGCGTGGGGGGGCGAATCCGGTCGTCGTGGGGGCGGAGGTGATGGAGGCACGGAGCGCGGCGGTCGCGGAGCTCGTGCGGGCACGCGGGGTGGCTGTCGCAGGACCGGCGGCCGTGCGGTCTCCCATGCCGGGGCGGGTCGTGAAAATTCTCGTGCGCGCGGGGGAGCGCATCGCGGCGGGCCACGCAGTCGTCGTCGTCGAGGCCATGAAGATGGAGAACGAGCTGCGCGCGCCGCGCGCGGGGACGATCCGTGAGATCCGCTGCGCCGAGGGCGCCGCCGTCGAGGCCGGACAGGATCTCATCGTGGTCGAGACGACTCCCGGTTAAGCTCGAGGGCCATGCTCGTCGCAGGAGCCGCGTCCGCCGCGCTCGTCCTCGTGAGCTGGCTCGCGCAAGCCGAGCCGGCGCCGTCGGAAGAGCTGCCTCCGCCGTCCGCGCCCGTGGCGCCGCCTTCGGACGATCGCCCCCTGCGACCGCTCCACGCCGTCGCCGTGCACGGCCGTCTCGCGTACCGCGCGAACGACTCGGGCGGCGACGTGCCACGCGCGGGGTTCTCCTTGGGTGGGACGTTCGAGCGCCGCTATGCCGACCTCGGCAACGCGCTCGGGCTCGGCGTGGGCGTCGACTTCTTCTTCGACCGGTTCTCGAGCGAGGCGACGCACATCAGCCTCATGCCGAGGCAGCTCACGCAGACGAGCTTCGTCGCGCTCCAGACGGTTGCCCTCGAACACCTGCCCGTCCGCCCCTGGGTCGCCGTCGGCGCCGGCATCGCCGTCGGAGCGAGCGTCAGGCCGGTGGCCCGCGGGGCCGCGGGCGCCGAGCTCGGCCTCACCCGCTCGACCGCCATCGCCGTGCGCGCCGATCTGACGCACGCCCTCTCGGAACCCGGAGCAACCGGCGACATCCTCGACGTCGGGCTGGGGTTGCTCGAACGCTTTTGAGCCATGGGACGGCGCGCGCTCATCGTCGTGCTCGTGGCCGCGCCCGCGGCCGCCTTGGGCGTGCTCGGGATCGTCGTCGTCGCCTCGGCGACGGCCCATCAGAGCACTGCCGCCTTCGGCGCGCCGACGCACTACGCGTCGCGCCAGGCGTTCGCCGTCGTCCTCGCGGCGCTCGTCGCGATCGCCTTCGTCGAGCTCGGGCCGCGGCGGCTGCTGCGCGCAGCGCCCGTCGCCTTCGGGTGCGCGGCGCTCGCCGCCTTCGCCGTTTTCGCGCCCGGCGTGGGCGTGCACGCCGCGGGCGCCAACCGATGGGTGCACGTCGGCCCGTTCTCGGGAAATCCGGCGCCGCTCCTCACAGCCGCCACCGCCATGCTCGTCGCGGCCTGGGGAGCGCCCGCGCCGACGCAGGCGCTCGGCTCCGCCGACGAGGCACGGGCGCGACGTCCGCTCGCGATCGGCATGGGCGCGCTCGCCGTGCTGACCTTCGTCGCGCAGCCCGACTTCTCGGCGGCCGCCATCACGGCGCTCGTCGTGCTCGCCGCGCTCGGGGGCGGCGGCGTGGGCGCGACGCGGCTCGCGGCCGCCGCCGTCGTGACGGCGCTCGTCCTTGCGCTCCTCGCCTCTCGCTTCGGGTACGTGAG
>DATKFB010000312.1:0-5946 GCA_035544435.1 Polyangia bacterium | reverse complement strand
TGGGAGGCCTCCGGGCTCTCCCCGCGCGCGCTCGTCACGCGTCTGATCGAGCTCGCAATCGAGCGCCGGGATGCGCGCCGCGCGCTCTCGACGACGGCGACCCCACCCTGAGGGGGGGAGTCACCACGCCACGTTTCTGTTTTTCCAGGTCAACTAAAGTGTCGTCGATTGCGGAAATCGGCGCTCTAAAGGTGGATCCCGAAAATTAGGCCGCGTCGACGCATCCAAAGTGCGTTTCGGTCGTACATTCTGCGTGGAACAAGAACTTGAGTCATCGCAGGCGACAAGGCGTAGCGTCGGACGCCCGTCGAAGGCCCAACCGTTCAAACCGTTCGTGCTCGACCTTTTGCTCAAGCAGCCGAACCTGCGCTCGCTGGAGATCGTCCGGCGCGCCAAGCAGGCCGGCTACGAGGGTGGCAAGAGCGCGCTCTACTCCCTGATCGCGAGCGTGCGGCCGCGGCGCAGCCGACCGCTCTCGCAGCAGGACAAGGTTCCCGGAGAGATCTCGCGCCACGGCTTCGGTCAAGTCGAGGTGCGCTTCCGCGATGGCGAGCAGCACACCGTGAACTTCTTCGGCTCGCGCCTCGAGTACTCGCGCTGGGTCGCCGTGTCGATCGTCGAGGACCAGAGCGTCGAGGCGTGCGTGCGCGCGCTCGTCCAGCACTTCGACGCCATGGGTGGCGTGCCGCTGCTCGCGGCGTTCGATCGCCCCAAGCCCGTCGGCATTCGCGCCGACAAGGACGGCCAGGTCAGCGAGTGGGATCCGGCGTTCGCTTACGCAGCGCTGCAGCTCGGCCTCGGCGTCGAGGTGCGCGCACGGCGCGGCGCCGATCGCGGCCCGGGCACGAACCTCGGCAACTGGGTCAAGCACTTCTTCTTCAAGTCGCGCTCGTTCATCAACGTCGCCGACATGGAGCGGCAGCTCTCCGAGTGGCTGCGTGAGCAGAACACGCGCACGCCCACCGAGCTCGCGGGCAAGACCGCCGCGATCCTGCTCGCGGAGGAGCGCCAGCGCCTCCGTCCGCTGCGCCTCGACTCGCGTGACGTCGCGTTGCGCTTCCCCGTCGTCGTGGGACCGCGCGCCACCGTCATGCACGAGGGCCAGTCGTACACGATGCCCCCCGAGGCGGTCGGCCTCGTGGGCGCGCTGCACATCTATCCGGACCGCGTCGAGATCACGGCCGGCCGCTACGAGGCGAAACACCCGCGCCCCCTGCGCCGCCCGCCCAACGGCGCCTTCGACTGGAAGGCCATGGCCTCCCCGCCCCCGAGCGCCGTGGCCCACCGGCCGGCGTCCTGATGGCTCAGGCCCCGCGCGCTAGCGCGCTGCCTCTTCCCATGCCGTAGTATGTGAACCCGGCGGCCCGGAGTTCGCCGGGGTTCCAGATGTTCCGGCCGTCGAAGATCACCGGTTGCTTGAGCAGGCCCTTGAGGCGCTCGAACGACGGGCGACGGAACTCGTGCCACTCGGTGACGAGCACGAGAGCGTCGGCGCCCTTCGCGCACGCGTAGTTGTTCTCCTCGTACTGGATGCGGTCGCCGATCTGTTTGCGGACCGCCTCCATGGCCACGGGGTCGGTGGCGACGACGGTCGCGCCCGCGGCGACGAGCTGATCGACGAGCACGAGGGCGGGCGCCTCGCGGATGTCGTCGGTGCCCGGCTTGAAGGCCAGTCCCCAGATCGCGACCCGCTTGCCCGCGAGGTCGCCCTTGAAGTGCGCGAGGACCTTCTCGCCGAGCTTCTTCTTCTGGCGCTCGTTGACGGCCACGACGGCGTCGAGGATCTCGAGCTCGTAGCCGACGTCGCGGCCAGTGCTGATGGCGGCGCGTAGATCCTTCGGAAAGCAGCTGCCGCCGAAGCCCGGCCCCGCGAAGAGGAACTTGTTGCCGATGCGGATGTCCGAGCCCATGCCCTTGCGCACCTGCTCGATGTCAGCCCCGAGGAGCTCGCACAGGTTGGACAGGTCGTTCATGAACGAGATGCGCGTCGCGAGCATCGAGTTGGCGGCGTACTTCGTGAGCTCCGCCGAGCGGCGATCCATGACGAGCATGCGGTCGCTCGTGCGCGAGAATGGCGCGTAGAGGGAGCGCAGGGCCTCGATCGAGCGCTTGTCGTCGGCGCCGATGACGACGCGGTCGGGCTTCATGAAGTCGTTGAGGGCATCGCCCTCCTTGAGGAACTCGGGGTTCGAGGCCACACCGAACTCGTGCTTGGTCGCCTTCTTGACGATGGCTTCGATCTTGTCGCCCGTGCCCACGGGCACCGTCGATTTGGTGACGATGACGGCCCAGCCCGTGAGCGCGCGTCCGACCTGCTCGGCGGCCCTGAAGATGTACTGGAGATCGGCCGAGCCGTCTGGGCCGGGCGGCGTCCCCACGGCGAGCAGCACGACCTCGGCGCCCGCGACGCCCGCCGCGACGTCGGTCGTGAAGCTGAGACGGCCCTCGGCGGCGTTGTTGACGACCAGCTTGTCGAGGCCCGGCTCGTAGATGGGCATCTCGCCGCGCTTGAGGCCGTCGATCTTCTTCTGATCGATGTCGCAGCAGACGACGTCGTTGCCCATGTCGGCGAAGCCCGCTCCGGCGACGAGCCCGACGTATCCCGTACCGATGACGCAGATTTTCATGGGCGATGACGCTAGCATGATTGGGTAGAGCCATGAACGTCATGCTATTGGCGGCCGGGAGGTCGACGCGCCTCGGGCCGCTCGGGACGGCGCTGCCCAAGCCCCTCGTGCCCATCTGCGGCCATCCGGCCATCGCCTTCGGTCTCGTGGCCTGCGCGCGCGCCGGCTTTTCGCGCGCCGTCGTCAACGTCTTCCACCACGGCGACCTGCTGCGCGAAACGCTGGGCGCGTCGTCGCAGGGCGTGCGGCTCGACTACTCGATCGAGGCCGAGTTGCTGGGCACGGGCGGCGGCCTCGCGGCGGCGCGGCCGCATTTCGGCGCGGGCGCGGTCCTCGTCATGAACGCCAAGGTCGTGGCGAACGTCGAGCTGGCCGCGTTTGTGGCGGCGCACGCCGCGGGAGGCGCGCTCGCGACAATGCTCCTGCGCGACGACCCGGACGCGCGGCGCTGGGGCGCGATCTCCGCCGACGAGACGGGTCGCGTCGTCGGCATCCTCGACGCGCGCTCGCCGCGTCCGCCCGAGGGTCGCGTGACCGAGCGCATGTTCACGGGAATTCACGTCCTCGAGCCCGCGCTGCTCGATCGACTCCGCCCCGTCGTCTGCGACGTCATCCGTGACGCGTACATCCCCGCGCTCCTCGCGGGCGCCACGATCCGCGCCGAGGTGCTCGACGGCTACTTCGCCGAGCACTCGACGCCCGAGCGTTACCTCGAGGGGAACCTCGCGCTCCTTCGCGATCCGTCGCTCGTGCCGCACCCCCCCGGCCCGCTCGTCGGCCTCGACCCTGACGCGCTCGTGGAACCCGGGACCCACGTCCTCGGCTCGTGCCGCATCGCCGCCGGCGCCGTCATTGAATCAAGCGCCGAGGTGGGCCCGGAAGTCGTCCTCGGCGCGGGGGCGCGCGTCGCCGCAGGCGTCAAGGTCCGCGGCGCCGTCGTCTGGCCGGGCGTCGCCGTCACGTCCGATCTGGCGCGCGCGATCGCGACGCCCGACGGCGTCGTCGGTGTCTGAGGAGCCCCCCCTTACGCTTCTTCGAGCCGGACGGCGACGACCGTGATGTTGTCGAGGCCGCCGTTCTTGTTGGCCGTCGTGATGAGGCGCTCGCACAGGACGTCCAGGTCGCGCTCGCTCGTCGCGATCTCGGCCATGTCTTCGTCCTTGATCATGCCCGACAGGCCGTCCGAGCAGATGAGGTAGACGTCACCCAACCGGGGCGCGTCGACGTGCACGTCGACCTGGACGGTGTCCTTCATGCCGAGCGCGCGCACGATGACGTTCTTGTGCGGGAAGGCGGCGATCTCGTCGGGCGAGAGGTGCTTCATCTTGATGTAGTCGTTGAGCAGCGAGTGGTCCTCGGTGATCTGCTCGAAGACACCGTCGCGCCGGCGGTAGAGGCGGCTGTCGCCCACGTGGCCGACGACGAGCGCGTCGTCGAGGAACAGCGCCGAGACGACGGTCGTGCCCATGCCGTGGCAGCGCGGGTCCTTTTGCGCCTGCTCGTGGATCTTGAGGTTCGCGAGCTTGATGGCCGTCACCATGCGGTTGACGTCGTAGCGGTGGCCCTTGTCCATCTTGAAGGGCCAGGTGAGCTGCTGCTCCTCCTGCGTCGCCTTGAAGAAGCCCGAGATCGTCTCGACCGCCATGCGGCTCGCGACCTCGCCCGAGGCGTGGCCGCCCATGCCGTCCGCGACGATAGCGAGGCGCTCGCTTTCGGGCAGGTAGAAGGAGTCCTCGTTGTGGGCGCGCTTCATGCCCACGTTCGAGTCTCCCGCAAACCTCACCCGCATGCCGTCGAGAGGGAACGAAGAGCTCATCGGGCCACCTTCATCGTATCCCCGGCCGGCGCCGAGAGCAATGCGGGCGATTGCGTGTTTTCTGCCGCGTGAGGCCGCACGAACTGGATGCGCGGGCCGACGGACAGTCGCAGCGTCGGCGCCGAGGTGCGATAGAGATCGCCGTCGATCGTGTAGGACATTTCCCCGCTTCCCCCGCTCGGCGTGATGTCGAGCGTCGACGCGACGGCGCTAAAGGCGCGCGACGGCGCGATGCCGCGCCCCACGAACACGGCGCGGAGGTCGAAGGCGAGCGCGAGGGGGGGGGCGTGGATGGCGAGCACTCCGAACCGCTCCGGATCATCGTCGGCGCGGTGGTTGAGCTTGAAGCCGAGGCCGACCTCCCTCACGGTCGCGGCGTTCACGCCGACGAAGCGCGTGAGCGGCAAGAGCGCGCCGTCGACCCGCACCTCGCCCTCGAAGCGGCGGAAGATGCGGCGCACGAAGGGGCCCCGCACGAACGCGGAGAGGAACGTCCGCGTCAGCAGCCAGAGCGCGCGCCGGGGACCGTAGGCGTCGTCGGCATAGTACTCACCGAGAAAATTGGCAGCGATGCCGTTGCCGAAGATGAATCCGAGGTGGTCGCCGACGCGCAGGCAGCGCCGCTGAACGAGCGCGGGCCGCCGCCCGGCGCGTACCCCTTCGGCCAGGCTGCGCAGGAACGGAATGGCCTTCTCGCCGATGTGGAGCGACGAGGCGACGACGTTCATCGTGCCGCCCGGCAGCAGGGCGATCGGCGGCAACGGCGCGTCCCCGAAGGCGGCGCCCAGCGCCGTCACCACCTTGTGCAGCGTGCCGTCGCCGCCGTGCACGGCGACGACGTCGGGCGGCGCCGCGCGCAGCGCCGCCGCGGTCACGTTCAGCTCGTCGAGGCTCGCGGGCGCGAGCACGCGGCCCGTCTCGCCCAGCACGGCCGCGAACTCGCGCGCCAGGCCCGGGTTGCGCCGGTTCGCGCGCGAGCGTGGGTTCACGAAGACGGCGAGCCCGCCCCGTCGCGCGCCGGTCACCGCGTCAGCCCTCGGCACCGAGATCTTCGCCGCTTCCGTCCGTGTCCGCGTCGCCGTCGTCTGGCGCGCCCGCCGCCCTCATTTTTGGATACCAACCTTCGAAGACCTCGACGATCTGTCGGGCCTGGTTCTCGTTCGAGATGTTGAACGACGATTGCTTGCGATAGGCGCCCTTCCATTTCTTGAAGCGCACGATCGCCATCTTGGGCGCCCGATAGGTGCCGGCCTCGCGGTCGAGCTCTTGATAGAGGAACATGACGGTCGCCCACCCGCCGCGCGCGAGGATGACCCGATCGAGCTGCTTGCGGACGAGGACACCTTCGTCCTCATAGTCGTAGGTCAGCTCGTCGAGCGCGTCGGACATCTGTCAGCCGAGCTGGGCGTCGATGGCGTCGCGGTCCTCGGGCGCGAGGTCGACGAACTCGACACCCATGCCCGCGACGCGCTCTCGCGCCTCGTCGATCTCGCGCGTCGTGCG
>DATKFB010000311.1:0-6874 GCA_035544435.1 Polyangia bacterium | reverse complement strand
CTGTACACGACTCCGCTGACGTCAGGCACCGCCGTCGTCTGCTTCGATGAGACGCCTCGGCAACTCATTGGCGAGGCGCGCGTGCCATCGCGAGCCGAGCCGGGACGTCGGGCACGTTTCGACTACGAGTACCGTCGGAATGGCACAGCGAACGTCTTCATGTTTCTCGACGCCCACGGTCCCTGGCGACACGCCAAGGTCACCGAGCGGCGGGCCAACATCGACTTCGCCGAGTGCATGCGCGATCTCGTTGATACGCATTACCCGAAGACTGAGCACATCAAGGTCGTGCTCGACAACCTATAGACCCACAGCGCCGCGGCTCTCTACGAAGCCTTCCCTCCCGAAGAAGCGCGGCGGATCTTGCGGCGCCTCGAATTTCACTACACCCCCAAGCACGCCAGTTGGCTCAACATGGTCGAGATCGAGATCGGCGTGCTCGTCTCCCAGTGCCTCGACCGCCGCATTCCCGATATCAAGAAGCTCACCACCGAAGTCGGCGCCTGGACGCGTGCGCGCAATGCAGCGGGCGCCAGGGTCCACTGGATGTTTGGAATCGACAAGGCTCGCCAGAAACTCGGCCGAGCCTACCCCAAGCCACCGACCATCTCCGCTACGCAGGCCGCGTGAACCCGTCAGATTCCCTGCGATGGGGTACTAGCCGATCTCGTTGATGCCGCCGGTGCGACAAACCTGAAGCTTGACGTGGTCTCGGCATGCCCGCTCCTGTATGCTCGCCATCCTTTTCGACCATGCCCGGCGCGCTCCCCCTCCACGAACGAGTCGTCGTCTCGAACGTCGCCCGCAACAACGCCTATCAGGTCGCCGAGGCCGCCGAGGCCGCCGGCTACCTGAAGAAGTTCGTGACGTCGATCTATTACAAGCCGTCTTCGATGCTGGGCCGTGCCCTCCACGGGCTGGCCGTTCGTTCAGGTGACCGGGCGCGCCAGCGCATCGAGCTCCGGCGATCGACCCTCATCCCCGACGAGAAGGTCATCGACATCCCGATTCCCGAGCTCGTCGAAGAGAGCGTCTCGCAGATCGGCCCGAGGCTCGGCGTTGACAAGCGTCCCGTGACCTACCTCAAGAACGAGGTGTTCGACTGGCTCGTCGCGCGTCGTCACGTCGAGCCGTGCACGATCTTTCATGGCTGGGAGCAATGCGCGCTCTACTCGCTGCGAAAGGCACGCGCTCTTGGCGCGATAACCGTGCTCGACCAGCCGATCATCCACCGCACGACGCTCGATCGCATCGAGCGCGAGGAGCGCGCCCGCCACGGCGTCCCCTCGCCAGGGAAGAAGCCGTTCTGGTTCGATCAGCACGTCGCGCGGAAGTACGAAGAGCTCAAGCTCGCAGACTACGTGTTCGGGGGCCTCGACTACGTCAAGGAGACCATGGTCGAGAACGGCTTCCCCGCCGATCGCGTCTTCACGATCCCCTACGGTACGGATACAGAGCGATTCCAGCCCATCGCGCGACCGCCCCGTGAGGGCTTCGAGATCCTCTACGTGGGACCGTTGAACTTCTGGAAGGGCCTTCCATACCTCTTCGACGTCATGGAGGGCCTCGCCATCCCGGGAGCCCGGCTGACTCTGATCGGTCGCGACGATCCCGACTGGCGCCCGTACTTCGACAGGCGCATGGCCGCGCTCGGCGACCGCGTTCGTTATTTGGGTACCGTCCCCAACACGGAGATCCCGCCTTTTCACGAGGCGGCCGACGTCATGGTCTTCCCCTCGGTCGTCGGTGGCCTGGGGATCGTGTGTTTCGAGGCGATGGCGACCGCGTTGCCACTCGTCACCTCGAGCGGCGACGTCATTCTCCGAGACGGTGTCGATGCGCTGGTCGTGCCTCATCAGGACATCGAGGGCTGGCGGCGCGCGCTCCGCCGCCTGGCGGCCGATCGCGACTACCGCCTCGCGTTGGGCGCGGCGGGCGCGGATCGTCTGAAGCAGTTCACGTGGGACACATACCGGCGCGGCGTCGTGCGCGCTTACGACGAGATCGCGGCCCGCGAGGGGGCGCGTCACGAGGCCTCTACGAGTCGAGCCCGCTAGACTTTTGCCGGGTTTCGCGTTATGGGGACGCGCAATGGTTTCCTTGTCTTCGATTCGAGAAAGACGCCCGAGCGGTGAGGGACTGACGTGGGCGCGAACGACAGCGTAAGGGTTGCGGTCATCGGCGCGGGCCATTGGGGCCCGAATCTCATTCGGAGCTTCGACAATCCGCCCGCGAGCGCCGTGCGCGCGGTCGTCGATCGGGACGGTGCCCGCCTCGCGCAGGTACGCGGTCGGTTTCCCCACGTCCAGATTCACGAGGAGGCCGAAAGGGTCTTCACCGACAAAGACGTCGATGCCGTCGTCATCGCGACGCCCACGAGCACGCACTACGCCCTCGTGAAAGCGGCACTCGCGGCGGGCAAGCACGTCCTCGTCGAGAAACCCATCACGACGCGGGGCGAGGAGGCCGCCGAGTTGACCGAGTTCGCCGCGCGCGCGGGCCGCGTCCTCATGGTCGGCCATATCTTTCTCTTCAACCAGGCTGTTCAACGCGTGCGCGGCTACATTGAGGGAGGTGAGCTCGGCCGCCTCTACTATGTCTCGATGGTTCGCACGAATCTCGGCCCCATCCGCATGGACGTCAACGCGGCGTGGGATCTCATGTCGCACGACATCTCGATCGCGAACTACTGGCTCGGCGGCCAGCCCGAGAGCGCCTCGGCGCTGGGAGGGAACTGGATCAACGCCGGCATCCACGACGCCGTGTTTGCGACGCTCAGCTACCCGAACGGGGTCATGGTCAACGTCCACGCCTCCTGGCTGAACCCGCGGAAGGCACGCGACATCACCGTGGCTGGCGACAAACGTATGCTCGTGTTCGACGACATGAGCCTGCTCGAGCCCGTCCGCATCTACGACAAGCAGGTCACCGACAAGACGACGAAGCCCGCCTTCGTCGATTCATTCGCGAGCTTCCGCGCGAGCGTGCGCGAGGGCGACATCACGATTCCTCGCATCACGACGGGCGAGCCGCTGCGCGCCGAGTGCGATCACTTCATCGACTGCGTCAAGACGGGCAAGACGCCCGTGACGGGCGGCCGCGAGGGCGCGGCCATCGTGCGCGCCCTCGAAGCGATCGAGCGCTCGATACGGAACAAAGGCCGGCAGGAGCCGGTGAAGCAGAGCTGAACATGGCAAACATTCCTCTCGTCGATCTCGCCGCGCAGCACCGTCAAATCGCCGAGGAGGTCGCGCGTGGGTTCGCCGGGATCCTCGAGACGACCTCCTTCATCCTCGGCAAGGAGGTCAAGCAGTTCGAGGAGGCTTTCGCGGCGTTCGTGGGCGCGAAGCACTGCATCGGCGTCGGCAACGGCACGGATGCCCTCGAGCTCGCGCTGCGTGCAGCCGGCGTCGGACCCGGGGACGAGGTCATCCTGCCTGCGAACACGTTCATCGCGACGCCCCTCGCGGTCGCGCGCGCTGGCGCGACGCCCGTCCTGGTCGACTGCGATTCTGTTCACTATATGCTCGACGTCGAGCACGTCGCGGCCAAGATCACGCCGCGTACGCGCGCCGTCATGCCCGTCGACCTTTATGGCCAGGTCGCGCCCATGGAGAAGCTGGAGCACCTCGCGACCAAGCACGGCATCAAGATCATCGAGGACGCAGCCCAGGCACAAGGCGCCAAGCGGAACGGCAGAGGCGCGGGCACCTTCGGCGACGTCGCCGGCACGAGCTTCTACCCGGGTAAGAACCTGGGTGCCTACGGTGACGCTGGCGCCGTCACGACCGACTCCGACGAGATCGCTGCGAAGGTGCGGGCCCTCCGCAATTACGGCAGCGAGGTCAAGTACCACCACCCGGAGACCGGCTTCAACTCGCGCCTCGACACTCTCCAGGCGGCGGTGCTGCTGGCCAAGCTCAAGCGCCTCGCGGGCTGGAACCAGCAGCGGCGCGAGGCCGCTGCCCGTTACGGCGAGCTCCTGCGAGATACCCCTGGCCTCACGCTGCCGTCGACCGACGTCGGCAACGAGCACATCTGGCACCTCTACGTCGTGCGCGTCCCCCGCCGCGACGAGGTCCTAAAGAAGCTCAACGCCGATGGGATCGGTGCCGGGATTCATTACCCGATCCCCGTGCACCTCCAGGGCGCGTTCAAGCACCTGCAGCTCGGCCTCGGCACCTTCCCCGTCGCCGAGAAGACCGCCGGCGAGATCCTCTCGCTTCCGATGTTCGCGGAGATCACGGCGGATCAGCAGGCGCGGGTCGCCGAGAGTCTGCGCAGGGCGATCGCCTGATGGCCGGCGATGAGCCGCCCAAAGTCCACCGGCTCGCTGTCGTCGAGACCGACGCGATAGGCGCCGGGACGCGTGTCTGGGCCTACGCGCACGTCATGGCAGGCGCGCGGGTCGGTCGCGGCTGCAACCTGGGTGAGGGCGTCTTTATCGAGAGCGGCGTCACGATCGGGAACGACGTGACCATCAAGAACGGCGTCGCCGTGTATGACGGTGTGTCCGTCGACGACGACGCCTTCTTAGGCCCCCACTGCGTTTTCACCAACGACCTGCGCCCGCGCTCGGGCCGTTACAAGCGCCCGGCCGCCACCTTTCTTCCGACGCGCATCGGGCGGGGCGCCACGGTGGGCGCGAACGCCACGATCGTCTGCGGCCATGCCTTGGGTGCGTACGCCATGGTGGCGGCCGGAGCCGTCGTCACGAAGGACGTCGCGCCATATGTGCTCGTCGCGGGCGTCCCGGCCCGCCGGATTGGTTTCGTCTGCGCGTGTGGCGAGAGCCTGCCGAAATCGCTGGTCTGTCTGTGCGGGCTCAGTTACGTACTTGAGGGCGCCGGTCTCGCGCCCAACCCGTCGTAAATCACGCGCGCCGGCGACCTCCGTCGCATAACCTGGAGCGCACGTGCGCGTGGTCTATCTCAATCCTTTTTCGCAGGAGGTCAGCGGCCCCGACGAGAGCCTGCTCGCCCTCTTGACCGAGCTCGTTCCACTAGGCGTCGAGCCGCATGTCATCTTGCCTGAGCGCGGACCCCAGGCGCCGCGGTACGAGGCCCTCGGCGCCACGGTGCACGTCGCGGCCTTGGCACCGTTGCGCCGCGACTTCTCCCCGGCGGCCGCCGGGCTGTTCCCGGCGCGTCTCCTGCGTGCGGCGATCGAGGTCGGCGCCATCGTGGGGCGAGTGGGCGCCGACCTCATCCACACGAACATGGAGGTGCTGCTCGAGGGCGGTCTGGCGGCGCGGACGCTTCGCATCCCGCACGTGCTGCATTATAGGGGAAACACGCTCGACGAGCCCCGCCTCGTCTTCGACGGTCTGGCGGCGACCTGGACGGCGCTCGCCGATCACATCTACTGCATCTCGCGCGCGACGGCCGCAGTCTTCGAGCGCCGGGGGCGCGGCCGCAAGGTCGAGGTCCTCTACAACCCGCTCGACGTGGCGGCCTTTGCGACGGCCGTGCGCTCCGACGGCGTTCGCGGCGCGCTGGGCGCGAAGGGGCAAGGACCGCTCGTCGGCACGGTCGGCCGCCTGCACCCACGCAAGGACGTCGAGACGTTCGTGCGCGCCGCCGCGCTCGTCGCGGCCCGCGCGCCGGACTCGCGCTTCGTCGTCGTGGGCAGCGCCGAGGCGCCCGTCGAATTCGACTACCGGCGGCGCATCGAGGCGCTCATCGCCGAGCTGGGGCTCGCGGGACGCGTCGCGCTCGTGGGCGCGCGCCGAGACGTGCCCGCCGTCATGAAGGCGCTCGACGTGTTCGTGCTGACGTCGCGGCACGAAGGTTTCGGGCGCGTCGTCGCCGAGGCCATGGCGGCGGCACGGCCCGTCGTCGTGGCCCGCGAAGGCGCGCCGCCCGAACTCGTCGAGGAGGATCGTTACGGACTCTGCGCTTCGCCCGGCGACGCGTCCGACTTCGCCGAGAAGATCCTGGGCGTGCTGGCGCGGCCCGAGGCGTCGGTCGCCATGGCGGCGAGCGCCGCCGAGCGGGCCCGCGGCTTCGACGCGCGCGCCGTCGCTGAAAACGTCCTCGGGCGCTACCGCGCGCTCGTGGCAGCGCGCTCGCAGGCGAAGAAATGAACGCCGTGGTCTCCACCCGTCCGCGTCTCCTCGTACTCTATCATTTCTTCCACCCTGACCAGGTGGTGAGCGCGCGCATCCTCTCCGACTTCGCGGCCGAGCAGGCGCGACGCGGCTGGGACGTCACGGCGCTGACCTGCAACCGCGCCCACGGCGACGACGGGGCTCGTTTCGCGCCCGAGGAGACGTGGAACGACGTCCGCATACGACGCGTGTTCCGGCCGGCTTGGTCGCAAAAAAGGCCCCTGCCGCGCCTCGGCAACAGTGCCTGGCTTCTGTCGGCTTGGTTCGTCGAGAGCATGAAGCTCGGCGCCTTTGGCGCCATCGTCGTCGGCTCGGATCCTTCGTTCGCGGCCTCGATTGCGATTCCCTTGCGGGCCGCGCGCCCGCGCACGTCCATCATCCACTGGTGTCTCGACGTCTTCCCCGACGCGGGCGAGGCCGAGTGGACGGGCGCGACGCGCCTGCTCTCGCCGCCCGCGCGGGCGCTCATGAGCGCCGCCTACCGCTGCTGCGACGTCGTCGTCGACCTCGGGCCCTGCATGCGCGAGCGGCTCGAGCGCTACGGCGGCTCGCCGAGACGCGACACCTTCACGCCGTGGGCCCTCGTCGAGCCCGAGCGGGCCGCCGAGCCCGACCCGTCGGTTCGCCGCGAGCTCTTCGGCGACGCCAAGGTCGGCCTGCTCTACGCGGGCAGCATGTCGCGCTCCCACGACTTCGAGGGCCTGCTCGAGCTCGCACGGGCCTGTCGCGCACGCGCGGGCGACGAGATCGCGGTGTGCTTCGCGT
>DATKFB010000310.1:0-9563 GCA_035544435.1 Polyangia bacterium | reverse complement strand
GTCAATCCGCTGGCCGCGCCCAGGCCGAGCGAGACCGTCGTCGTCACGAGAGCCGAGCTCGTCAAGGTCGCGCCGTCCTTCGACATCACGAAGGCCCTCGTTGTGGACACGCAGGGCGCGGCCGTGCTGTCCCAGCTCGTCGACATGGACGGCGACGAGGCGCCCGATCAGATCGTCTTCCAAACCAATCTCGGCGCGCGCGAGACCAAGATGTTCGAGCTGCGGCTTGGTCAGCGCCCGCCAGCGTCGCGCGCCGAGTTCAAGGTCTACGGTCGCTTCGTGCGCGAGCGCCACGACGATTTTGCGTGGGAGAACGATGTGGTCGCCCATCGGGTCTACGGGACGGACCTCGAGACCTACAAGAAGGACCCTCTGGTCTCGAGCGGCGTCGACGTCTGGGTCAAACGAGTGCCCAAGCTGATCGCCAACGACTGGTACCTCACCGGTGACTATCACCGCGACTTGGGAGAGGGCGCCGATTTCTACTCGGTCGCCAAGTCGCGCGGCTGCGGCGGGCTCGGTGTCTGGGTGGGCGGCAAGCTGGCGGTCTCGAGGAACTTCACGAGCTCGCGCGTGCTCGCCAGCGGGCCCATCCGCCTCGTCTTCGAGCTCTCCTACGCGCCCTGGGACGCCGGCGGCGCGCGCGTCGCCGAGGTCAAACGCGTGACCCTCGATGCCGGCTCCCACTTCAATCGCTTCGAGAGCACCTTCACCGCAAAGGACAGGAACGGGCTGTCCGTGGGCGTCGGCATCGCTAAACACGCCGGGAATCTCCTGAAGGTGGACGTCAAGCCCGCCCATCAGACGCCGTGGATGGCCGTTTGGGAGCCCCTCGACGGCGGTAAGAGCGGCCACCTCGGCTGCGCGGCCGTGCTGTCTCCGGGCTCCAAGGCGGAGACGCAAGCCACGGACAGCGACTACCTCCTCGTGACACGGGCGTCGGCGGTCGGCCCGACGATCTATTACGTCGGGACCTCCTGGGATCGCGCGAGCGGGCTCGCGGATATCACGGGCTGGACCAAGGAAGTACAGAGCCTCGGCAACCGGCTCGCAGCGCCGGTCAAGACGACGCTGGCCGCGATCTCGGGACCATAGAAGAGCATCTCTCACCGTCTGGTACCACGCGGCCGCTAACGCGGCAGGAAGTCCATGGGCTTGGCGTCGCGACCACCACGGGGAACTGACTGGCCAGGGTGTCCGAAACGCGCATGGCCTTGGCCTCGATGCGCCACCTGACGCTGCCCGGGATGCGGCCGACGCTCCCCTTGCTGCTGCCCACCGGCACCGGCACCCGGTGATGGGGTCGGGCATGTGGATGAGGTAGCTCTGGCCGTCGGCGTCCTTGCCGCCGACCCTGATGTCGCCGTAGTACCCGACAAGCAGACGGCTTCGTAGCGAGTGGCGTCGTCGAGCGTGAGGCCTATGAGACTGGCATCGATTGCGGCGCTGTCGTCGGGGCTCACGCTGCGGCCATAGGGCGCCTCGATCAAGGCGGGCAACCCGGCGGGGAGCGTCGGATGGCGCCCGTGCATCTGCGAAGACGCGCAAACGGGCTTGATGGCTCGCACCCAATCCGAGATGCGAAGCGCGGTCCACGTGTCGTCCGGCTTGCGGCTGTTCGCGAAGTCATAGCCGCCGAGATCGCCCTCTCGCGTCGAGCGGCGGTTGAAGCACGGGATCCGAAGGGGTCACGCCGACGACGCTCGCCACCTTCTCGACCCGAACGGCAACAGCGAGACGGAATCGACGGGGAGGACGAACGACTCGTCGACGCCACTGGGAACCATCACCGCGGGGGAGGCGGGCCCGCCGCCTCCGGTCGTCGTTCCCGGCCCAGATCCCGTGACGCCGCCGCCAGCGTCGGTGATCTGTCCTGTGCACCCAATACCAGCCAGAGCGAACAAAACCGCCGCGAACCAGGTGATGCTGGAACAAAACGATCATCGCGAACCGCTCGTCTTTGCGGCCTTTCAGCTACCCGAGAGACGCCCCACGGGCCGGGAAAGAGCCCGCTTTGGATCGGCGGGCCCAATGTCCAGCCCCCTGCGATCGATCAGGGCGCGCGCTACTTGTTGATTGGATAGCCGCGCCACAGCCACAGCAGCGTTTCCGGCATGAACTGGTGGATGGCGCCGCCGTCGGTGTGGCCGGCGCCCTGGGCGAAGACATAGCGACGGTGATAGCCCTTGGCGGCCAGCGCAGCGTCAACCTGATCGTTGGCCACCTTCCAGCCGGGCATATCCATCGACCCCGCTTCCAGAAACACGCGCAGCGGCTTGATGGGCGTGCCGGCGATCAGGCGGTTCTGAAATTCGGCCGCGCCCATCGGGTACATGACGCTGGTCTGCAGCGGGCGGAAGCTGCCTGAGATGGTGAGGATGCGGTGGTAGTTCCCGAACCAGCCCATCACCATCGCGCACGATCCGCCGGAGCTGCCCCCGTACGACGAACGGCCTTCGGGATCGCTGGTCAGGTTCAGATCCAGCTGGGCCTGGGTCATCACCTGCTTTTTCGCCTCGGGTAAAAGCTCGGTCTCGACGAAGCGGGTGAAGGTGTCCGACACCGTGTCGTACTCGACGCTTCTGCTATTGCTGGGATCGGCGGCGACGACGGCCATGGCCGGCAATTTTCCGGCGGCGATGTAGTTGTCCAGGATGGGGACGATGTCGCTCAGGTAACCGTACTGCAGACCGTCCTGCGCGACCATGAACGGGATCTCGGTGCCCGAGACGTAGTCGGCGGGGACGTAGACGGCCGCCTTGCGCATGTACGCGCCCGGGTAAACCTTGCTGTCGGCGCCGTTCATGGTGAACGAGACGATCTGGCCGCGCTTGATGCCGGCGGCCACGGTGTATTCGGGGGCGCGCTGGAAGGGCGCCGCGATCATGAAGTCGCCGTCGCCCATCGTGCCGGGATCGGTGACGCCGCTGCCGCCGTCGGTGCGGCTGCCGTCGGGGGTGGGCGCCGGACCGCCGGCGGTGTCGTCGCCGGCGTCGCTGATCATCACCTGTCCGCCGGAGCCGCTTTGGCCCGCGGCGCCGTCGTCGGTCGGGGCCGGTTGTCCGCCGGAGCCACCGTTGCCGCCACCGGGCGGGACGATCACCGTTCCGCCCGAACCGCTGCCGCTGCCGGAGGGCCGCGACGAATCAGAGCAGCCGACGTTTGCCGCCAGCGCGCCGGCCATCACAAATGCACTGTGAAATCGCCGCGTCGCCATGTCGCTCTGGACGATGAAGCCACCAACTTCCAGGCAGCCGAATGTCCGATAATAAGCATTCTGTCAACTGCGGCTGATCTCGAGAAAGCCCGACCCTGGCTTTGGACGGCCGACTGCTGGTGCCGGGCTTGAGGGTCTCTGCGGCGATCTCCGCGCCCGCTTCGGAGCGTCCGATCGCGCGTCTATGACGCCAGCGCTCGATGTACGGGCGCGTGCGCTGTCAGATCTCTTGTTGCGAGAACGTCAAGGGATTCGTCCCGCATTCGCGATTCATGTCGCAGCTGATCGTCGCATCTCAAGAAACGCACGCGCTCGGTCGTATGCTACTGTTGAGAGCGTCGTCATGGACTTCGATGAGTTCGAACAGCTGGTGTTGAAGGTGCTGTTCGAGACGGACGTGCCTGTGACGGCGGCCCACGTGGCCTATCTCGGCCGCGTGTCGGTCCGGACGGCCGAGCGGCACCTGGCGCGCATGGTCGAGCACGGAACGCTGCAGGTGCGCACGTCGGCGGCCGGCGTCGTCGAATACGTGTACCCCGGCCGCAAGCCGCTGACGCAGAGTGCGGGCGCCGGCGCCGGGTTCAACCTGGTCGGGCCGCCGCCCATCTCGGCCGGCGATGCCTACTTCCTAACGCTGCGACCGAAGCCGAATCCGGTGACCGCCGTGATGCTTTCGATGCTGATCCCGGGCGCGGGCCACATCTACGCGGGCCGCGCCGGCGCCGGCGTCGCCTGGATGGCCACGACGCTTATGGGCTACGCCTGCTGTTTCTTGCCTGGCCTCTTCCTGCACGGCCTCTGCCTCGTGAGCGCCGCGCAGACGCGTCAGAGCTGAGCGGCCGCCGCCGCTCCCGCCCTCAGCCCGGAGGCCGGATGAGGCCGCTCTGCTCGTCGATCGGCTTCTCGAGGCTCTCTTCTTTGCGCTTGCGGAGCTCGCGCAGGTCCTCGAGCGCGCGCGCCACCGCGGGCGAGCGCGCGTCGGGCGTCGTTTCGAGCGCGGACACGGCGCTGGCGATGACGCGCACGTCGTCCTCGGCGCGCGCGCGCAACGACGCGTGCATCTCCTTGAACGCGCCGTAGAACTCCTGCAGCTCGTCGCCCTTGCGCAGGTTGGCCGGCGTCGGCCCGAGGCGGTTGTCGCGCACGCGGCCGAAGAAGGTCGCGATCTTGTAGAGGGGCCCCGCCACCTTGTGCGTGATGAGGATGCCCACGGCGCTGATCGACAGGATGAGCACGACGCCGAAGCCGACGATGCCCCAGAGCACGACGCGGTCGCTGTTCGCGAACTGCGACTGCAGCTCGTCGGCGCTCGCGGGATCGACGAGGCTCGTCCACAGGATGACCTTCGAGACGTCGCGCGTCGCCTGGTACATCTTGAAGCCCAGGCCGGCCGTCAGGAAGATCGCCACGACGACGATCGTCGCCGTGTAGCGGAGCTGTAGGCCGACGTCGAGCAGGTAGTTGCGGACCTTCCGCTTGTAAACGGGGCGCGACGTGGTCGCCGCTTCGCTGCTGTTCATCTGCGCCTCCAAATCCGCGGACGAGCCGACGTTTTCAACTTGGTCACCTTGAGCACCCCGGCCTCCCTGTTCAGACTCAGCATACTAGCCACCTTGCGCTTTGAAGAATTTTCCTAGGTCTTCGGCCAACTGGCCCGCCGAGGCCTCGAGGCAGTCCTTGCGGGCGCTCACCTTGTCCTGCGGGCGCGTTCCGGACTGCAGGCTCGCCCCTGCGTTGGTCCAAAGGATGATGCTCTTCGACGGCCAGCGCGCCACCATGACCTTGACGTCGCAGGATGTCTCGGAGCTGCTGCCCGCGGGCACGTCGTCGAGGCGCGTGATGTTGCCGTCGATGTAGAACCCCAGCATGCCCGTCTTCGGGAAGGCCTTCTGGTCGGCCGGCGCGAGCGTGAGGGTCACGACCTGCAGCTTGCCGAGCTCGCGCGCGAGCGCGTCGTGGATGACCTTCGCGGCGTCGGTGCCCGCGGACTTCACGCCGCCCGTGAACGGGCCGAAGCTGAGATAGATCTTGGCCCTCTTCTGGCCGACGTCGCTCGAGATGAGCGCCAGCGCCTTCTCGGTCTGCGTGCGCACGAACGGATCGCCTTCCCGCTTGAGCAGGTCACGCAGCGGATCCGCGGCGTCGCGATCGGCGAGCTGACCGAGGGCCTGCGCCGCGATGGCGCGCACCGTCTTGTTGGCGTCGCCGAGCGCCTTGACGAGGGACGGCACGGCCGAGTGATCGCCGAGGCGGCCGAGCACGAGTGCCGCTTGCACTCGCACCTTGTAGTTCGCGTCCTCGAGCAGCGCCTTCGTGAGGTCCTCGACCTTCACGGTCGGTGGCGCCGCCGCGCGCGCGGGAGCCGCCGCCAACGACGACCAGGAGATGAAGAACGCGAGGGCTGCCGCGAGTCGGACGCGGGTCACATCTTCTCCAGGCCGCCGCCGGCAGGCCGCGGCGACGAAGAACCGCGCCGCTGCCATCTGAGCTCGAACACGAACGCGCAGCCGCCCTCGGGGACGTCCTCGATCCAGAGGTGCCCGTCGTGCAGCTCGATGATGGCCCGCGCGAGCGCCAGGCCGAGCCCATAGCCCGGAGCGGACACAGAGCGCTGCGCGTACGGCTCGAAGATGTTCAGGCGATCCGCCCCTTGCAGGCTCTCGCCCGGTACGGTGACGCGGAACCGCGCCGCCGCGTCCGTCTCGGTGACGGTCATGCCGACCTCGGCGCGCGTCGGCGCGCGTCGCATCGCGGACAGCCCCAGGTTCAACATCGCGCGGCGCAGAAGCTCGCGGTCGCCCTGCAGCTTGCGCTCGGTCTCGGCGGGCGGCCGCGCGAAGGAGAACGGCCGCTCCGCGACGAGGGCTTGACGACGAAGCTCGTCCGCCACGTCGGCCGCGACGTCGCCGAGCGCGAGGCTGGTCTCGCGCGGCACGAGCTGGTTCGTCTCGTAACGATCGTAGTCCTGCACCGTGCGCACGCTGGCCATGAGCTGGGCGAACACGGTGCGCACATCCTCGATGCTTTCGAGAAAATTCTCCAGTCGAACGTCGCCCTTCGCGGGCGCGAGCTTGGCGAGGTAGTCGACGTTCACGTTGAGCGCCGCGACCTGCCCCTGCAGATCGTGGAGAAAGTATCCGAGCCAGCGTCGCCGCTCGACGATCTCGGAGCCCTGCGCGCGCTGCTTCTTCTCGATCTGGCGGTAGAGCGCGCGCGTGCGCAGCAACGCCCACAGACGCGTGCGCCGCTCCTGGGCGTCCGTTCCCGGTCCGAACACGGCGTCGGCGCCGGCGGCCGTGGCCCGCAGCCGGTGCTGGCGAAGGTCGTTGAGCGCGAAAACGATCGTCGGCACGAAGTGTGTCCGCACGTTGCCCTTGAGCCGCTGGCACAGCTCGATGCCGCCAGCGGGCGGCAGCCGATCGTCGATGAGCACGACGTCGGGCGGATGCAGCAAGGCCTCCTCGAACGCCGTATCGGCATCGGACGTCGTCTGGACGTTGATGCCCTGCCCCTTCAAGAAGTCGACGAGCGGACGCGCCACGCCCCGCCCCGGCGCCGCCACCAAACCTTCGACGTCGCTGGGGAGCGACAAGGTGTTGTTGTGTGTGGTCCTCTCGTCGGGGAGCATCGACACTCGGGTCCGGCGCCATCATACAGGAACGCAAGCGCCTCGCGCCCTCCCATCGGCCGACACGTCGCCGCAGCGAGCGCGCGCGACGGACGCAAGCCGAAGAATCACCGTCGCCCACGCCGGCGGCCGGGCGTTCAGACCGCAGAGCCACCAAGTTATCCTACATGTAAGTTTTTTGACTTCATTAGAGCACAAGGTAGGATGTGCCCATGGCGACCCAATCCGAGCTTCCCTTCCCGGCTCTCCCGCCCACCGACGAGCAGAGCGAACGCGCGACCAGCGCCCACGAGGCGGGGGCCGCGGCGGCCGATCAACGCGCGCATCTGCGCTTCGACAAAATGTTCGCCGTGCGGCTCGAGTCGCTCCTCTTCGGCGAGATCTACTGCATCGCGAGGAACATCTCGGCGGGAGGCATCTTCCTCGAGCTCCCCGATCCGTTGCCCCTGGGCGCGACCGTGCGCGTGTGCTTCCCCGTGCCGGACGGCTCGGGCGAGGTCGTCGCGACGGGCGAGGTCAAGAACCACTATTTCATCAACTTCACGCAGGGCGGGTCGAGCCGCGCCGTCGCCGGCATGGCCGTTCGTTTCACGTCGTTCGAGAGCGAGGGTCACCACATCCTCGCCGACTGCCTCACGCGCATGCGCGTTTTACACTAAGCCTTCACTCTTCCGGCTGCGGGCGGACGACGACGGGCTCGGGCAGATCGACTGAGACGCCGGGCTCGATGGGCACCTCGACCTCGCGGGGGCCGCTCACGATGGGCAGGACGCGCGCGCCGACGCGCACGGAGAGCTCGTAGCGGCCCGGCAGCAGGCCCGAGACGACGAACTTGCCCGCGTGATCGATCTCGCCCACGGCCTTCCGCGGCAGCGCGAGCGGTGAGCGACCGAAGAGCACGGTGCGCTCCTCGGGCTCGACGGGCGTCCCCGCGCGCGCCACGACGGCGCCGCGCACGCGCGCGCCGCGGTGTGAGAGCTTGAGCTCGACCTCGGCGTCGAGATCGTCGGCCGCGATCTCGATCTTCTCGGGTGGGTAGAGGAGCATCTCTCCGTGACGCGCCCACAGGTAGTAGGTCCCGGGCTGGAAGCGGTCCTGCGCGAACTTGCCGTTCGTGTCGACCTTCCAGATGACGGGCGAGCCGGCCTCGCCGAGGCCCCCCGAGGCTAGCGCGACGACGGTGGCCCCGGGTTGGCCGTCTCCGTCGGCGTCGAGCACGCGGCCGCGGATGACGCCCGTGCGCGTGAGCTTGAAGGTCACGCGCGGGCCGGGGACGGTCACGGGCGTCTTGAGGGTCACGGGCAGCCACCCGAACTTCGAGGCACGCAGCGTGTAGCGCTTGGCGTCGAGCCCGCCGAGGCTGAAGTTGCCGTCCTCGGCTGTCTGCGCCTCGGCGGCGTCGATGGGATCGTCGGCGGTGCGGAGCGCGTGCACGGTGGCGCCGGCCACCGGGCCGCCCGCGCCGTCGGTGACGCGCCCGCGCTCGATGGTCTCGGGAGGCAGGCGAAAGTTGCGCGACAGCGTGCCGCCGCGATCGATGCGCAGCTCCGTGAGCTCGGTGGCGAGGCCCGGGTGGCTGACGCGGACCGAGTAGCTCCACGGCCCCGCCGGCAGCTTGAGGTGGAAACCCCCGTCCTTGCCCGAGGCGTCGTCGACGATTGCCGTGCCCTGGAACCAGACGCGGATCTGGGCGCCCTCGACGCGGTGGCCGGCCTCGTCGCTCACGCGGCCCTGGATGAGCGCCTCGGCTCGGTCCGCGGTGTCGCGCCGGAAGAGCTCGCGGCGGAACTCGAACTCCGAAGGCAGCAAGCAGCTCGCGCCCCCGCGCCACGGGACGGCGCACTCGGGCGTGAGGCTCGTGCAGAAGTCGACGCACGTGCCCGGGTCCTTGGGATCGCAGAGCGAGGCCGGGAGCGCGTCTGGATCGACGAGCGGCGACGTGGGGCCCCGCCCTTCGCAGAACACGCAGCCCTCTGGGCGCTCGACGCAGCGGACGTCGTGGGTGTCGAAGGGCGCCGAGGAGGCATTGGGGGCTGTCGACTGGCCGCGCGAACGTCGGCACGCCGCGCCCGACGCCACGAGCGCCGCGAGCGCGAACGTGATCGCCGCGTTCGCCCTCCGCGGGCGCCAGATCGAGCTCGTGCTTTCCGCCACCGTCGGCTCCGTGTAGTAGGTTGGTAACTCGGGCGCCGCGATGACTCAAGCTTCCTGTAGGAACAAGCCACGATGACCACGCCGCGCGCCATCTTCGTCGCCCTCGAGGGAATCGACGGCTCGGGCACGACGACGCAGCTCGAGCGCCTCGTGAGGCACCTCGAGGCGGGCCTTGGCCGTCGCGCGCACGCGACGCGCGAGCCCTCGACGGGCCCGGTCGGTCGCCTCCTCCGCGAGCTCCTGCTCGGACAGCACGCGCTGCCCGACGGCGCGCCGGCCGACGGCTACGCTATGGCGCTGCTCTTCGCGGCTGACCGTCGCGATCACCTGCGTCGCGAGATCGAGCCCCGGCTCGCCGCTGGCGTCGACGTCGTGACGGACCGCTACCTTATGTCGTCGCTCGCGTACCAAGCCGAGGAGGCCGATCGCGGCTGGGTCGCGAACCTCGCGCGCGCCGTGCGTCCAGCAGACCTGACGATCTTGCTCGACCTGCCGGTCGACGTCGCGGCGGGCCGGCGTCGGGCCGCGGGCCGCGTCGTCGAGCGCTACGACGACGACGGCATT
>DATKFB010000309.1:0-13918 GCA_035544435.1 Polyangia bacterium | reverse complement strand
CTTCGGCGGCGAGGTGGCGGGCGAGCTGCCCGCGCCCATGCGCGTGTGGCGCGCCACCGACGTCGAGGGGAAGGAGCGCGAGGCCGCCGCCGTCGAGGACGTCGGCACGCGCCACCGCGCCGCCTACCGCTTCGTGCGCCGGCACCCGCACGGCCTCGCCATCGTGATCTCGCAGGACGGGGGCGTGGCCTTCGTGGCCAACCGCGACGACGAGGTCGTCTTCTGGGAGCAGTCGGTCGGCCCGTAGGCCCGGCGCTCACGAGCCCCTTGAGGGGCCGCGCCGCGCGTAGTGGCTCGCGGCGCGGCAGAGCTCGGCCCGCACCTCGCGGCGAAGCCCGTCCGGCTCCAAGACCTCGGCCGTGCCGCCGAAGCCGAGCACCCAGCTCACGACCTCGACGGTGCCGCGCACGCTCATCGTGAGCTCGACGCCGCCGCCGGGCAGCGGCTCGAACCGCTGCGTCGGGTGCCAGAGGCGCCGCTGCACGTAGCGCGCGACCTGGGCGTCGAAGCGCACGCGCACGCGCGCCGCCTCGGCGCCGCGGATGAGGCCGAAGGCGCCCTCGGTGAGCTGCTCGGGCCGGTAGTCCTCCGGGTAGTCGAAGCGCTGCCCGCGCAGCCACTCGACCTCGCGGAACCCGTCGAGCGCGAAGGTGCGCAGCGCGCCGCCGTGCCCCGCGCTGCGCCCCGCGAGGTAGAGCCCCTTCTTGTAGACGACGAGCGTGAGCGGCTCGAGCACGAAGGTCTTGCGCCCGCCCGAGAAGCCCTCGTGCGTGACGCGCAGGCGCTCTTCGCGCAGCAGCGCCGTCATGATGTCGTTGACGTCGTCGATGCGCCCCTCGTAGAGGTGGCGCGCCTCGTTGACGTCGAAGACCTTGCGCTCGAGGTGGCGCGCGGCCGCGACGTCCGTGCGCCGCAGCGTCGCCTCGAGCTTCGCGAACACGTCGTCCAGATCCTCCTGGAAGCCGGTGCCGGCCAGGAAGTCGAACACGCGGCGCGAGAGGAACAGCGCCACCATCTGCGCCGTCGTGAGCGTGATCGACTGGCGGCGCGCTGTCGGCATGAGGCGCCACACCTTGCGCTTGCCCACGAGCTCCTCGTAGAGCGGCTCGCCGGCGCGCAGCAGCGCCTGCACGTAGCGCAGGGCCGTGCGCGGGTTCACGCCCAGGCGCTCGGCGACGTCGTAGATCGACACGCCCCCCGCGGCGTCCAGCATGGCGCGCAGCTGGTGCAGCCGCGCCGCGGGCGCGTAGCGGGTCGCGGCGGCGGGCCGGCGCTTCACGCCGCCGAGCGTACCCCTCGCATGGGCGCGCGCGCGATCGCGCGCAGGGGCCGCGGGCCGAAGCGCGCGCGGTACGCGCGGGGCGAGACGCCCGTGTGGCGCCGGAACAGGCGCCGGAAGAAGCTCAGGTCCTCGTAGCCGACGGCCACGCTGACCTCGGCGACTCCCTTCTGGGACGTCTCGAGCAGGTGGCGGGCGGCGTCGATGCGCACGCGGTGCAGGTAGGCGAGCGGCGCCTCGCCCGTGGCCGTCGTGAAGCGGCGCGCGAAGTTCCGCGGGCTCATGCCCACGCGGGCCGCCAGCTCCTCGATGCGCACCTCGTTCTTGAAGTTGCGGAAGAGCCAGTCTTGCGCCTTCTGGATGCCGTCGTCGTCGTGGGCGGAGCGCGGCGGCGCGGCCGCGTAGCCCGATTGCCAGATGCGCGGCGTCTCGAGGAGGAGGGCCTTGGCGGTCTCGACCGCCAGCTCGTGCCCGCAATACTTCTCGACAAGGTAGAGGCTGAGATCGATGGCCGAATAGACGCCCCCGCCGCAGAACACGCGCCCCGACTCCGTGACGAAGCGCTCGGGCTGCCAGCGCACGCGCGGGTAGAGGCGGCGGAACTGGTCGGCGACGCCCCAGTGCGTGGTCGCGAGCTTCCCGTCGAGCAGACCGGCCTCGGCCAGCAGCGACACTCCCGTGCAGATGCCGGCGATGCTCGCGCCGCGCGCGTGCCAGCGGCGCAGCCACGGCACGAGGGCAGCGTTGGCCTTGCTCGCGTCGTCCATGTCCATCTCCGCCGTGGGCACGACGATGAGGTCGGTGTGGCGCACGTCCTTGAAGGCCCCCTGCGGCTCGAGCCCGACCGGCACCATGTGGCGCGTCGGGCGCCCGTCGAGCGAGACGGCGCGCACGCGGAAGCGCGGCGACGGCGCCTGGCCGTGCAGCATCGGCCATATGACGCCGGCGGCGCTGAAGATCTCCATCGGCATGACGGACGTGGAAGGCAGGGCGCGCTCGAGGAGGACGACGGTGACGTCAATCATGGCGGCTCCGTGCATGGCGGCTCCGTGGCGGAATCAGCATCGCAGTGTGTCTGAAGCGCCACTGCCGCACAAGCGCGCGCCCCGCTACCGTACGAGGCGTCCACGAAAAGGAGGATTCCATGACCCAGAACGAGACACACGAAGGCCGATGCTTCTGCGGCGCCGTCGAGATCGCCGTCACGGGCGCCCCCGCCGGCATGGGCTACTGCCACTGCGGCTCTTGCCGGCTGTGGAGCGCCGGGCCCGTCAACGCCTTTACGCTCTGGAAGCCGGAGAGCGTGAAGGTCACGAAAGGGGCCGGCCAGATCGGCACCTTCAGCAAGAGCGCCAATAGCTTCCGCAAGTGGTGCAAGGCCTGCGGCGGCCACCTCATGACCGAGCACCCGCAGTGGGGGCTCATCGACGTTTACGCGGCCACCATTCCGGGGTTCAAGTTCAGCCCGGGCGTCCACGTCCACTACCAGGAGCGCGTCCTGCCGGTGCGCGACGGCCTGCCCAAGCAGAAGGACCTACCCAAGGAGATGGGCGGCTCGAACGAGCTCGTGGCCGAATAACACCCCGCGCCGCGCCCCATCCGCCCAGGACGCGGTCTCCCGGCAACTGGGACCAGTTCTGTCATAGGTTCGCCTCATGCTGGCTTCACCAAGAAAGGGAGCCATGGACAAGGAGAACCAGAAGGACAAGGCGGTGGGCGCAGTGCTGGGCGACATCGAGAAGCAGTTCGGCAAGGGCGCCATTATGCGGCTCGGCGGGGCCGACGCGCCCGCGGCCGAGGTCGGAGTCGTCTCAACGGGCTCGCTCGGCCTCGACATCGCGCTCGGGACGGGCGGGCTGCCGCGCGGGCGCATCGTCGAGGTGTACGGCCCCGAGTCGTCCGGCAAGACGACGCTCGCGCTGCACGTCATCGCCGAAGCGCAGCGCGCGGGCGGCGTGTGCGCGTTCATCGACGCCGAGCACGCGCTCGACGTCGGCTACGCGCGCAAGCTCGGCCTCAAGACGGAGGACCTGCTGCTCTCGCAGCCGGACTCGGGCGAGCAGGCGCTCGAGATCACGGACATGCTCGTGCGCTCGGACGCCGTCGACGTCATCGTCGTCGACTCGGTGGCGGCGCTCGTGCCGCGCGCGGAGCTCGAGGGCGAGATGGGCGACTCGCACATGGGCCTGCACGCGCGGCTCATGAGCCAGGCGCTGCGCAAGCTCACGGGCGCCACGGCGCGCAGCAAGTGCCTCGTGGTCTTCATCAACCAGCTGCGCATGAAGATCGGCGTCATGTTCGGCAGCCCCGAGACGACGACGGGGGGCAACGCGCTCAAGTTCTACGCCAGCGTGCGCCTCGACATCCGGCGCATCGGCGCGCTCAAGGACGGCGAGCAGGTCGTGGGCAACCGCACGCGCGTCAAGGTCGTGAAGAACAAGCTCGCGGCGCCGTTCCGCGAGACGGAGTTCGACATGGCCTACGGGCAGGGCATCTCGCGCGCGGGCGAGGTCATCGACCTCGGCGTCGAGGCGGGCCTTCTCGAGAAGAGCGGCGCGTGGGTGAGTTACGCGGGCGAGCGCCTCGGCAACGGACGCGAGGCGGCCCGCCAGCACCTCCTCGAGCACCCTGAGCTGTTGACGGCGCTGCGTGGCAAGCTGCTCGCGCAGGCGGGCATCGGCGTGCCCGCGGCCGAGCGTCAGCCCCCGGCGCGGAAGGCGGCCTAGCCGTGCGGTTTAGGTCGACGCGCGCGCCGGAGAACGACAACGCGGCGGCGCCCGAGGCGCCCGTCGTGAGGACGCCGCGCGGTCGGCCGCAGGCGGCTTACGCGTGCGCGGACGGCGTCATCCTGCCGTTGCGCTTCGCAAACCGGATGCCCGGCTGGCTGGGGGTGCGAGACAGCCGGATGTCGAGGCGGGTGATGCCGCGCGAGCCGCGCGCGGCCGAGCGTCCCCCTGTCAGGTGACGTCGGAGTCGTGTCCGTCGGCCGGTGTGGCGGTCAGCTTCACCTCGACATTGTTGCGGGTGGCGTTGGAGTAGGGGCGGTGAGCCTTGCGCACCAGATCCTTCGCGGTCTCCGCGTCCGCGCCCGGCAGGATGACGTGCAGCTCCACGGCGAGTCCGTAGCCGCCGCCGCCGTCATTCGGACCGATCTCGACGCGCGCCTCGACCACCGACTTGTCCATCGCGGCCGTGTTTTCGAGAGCCACGCCCTTGAGCGCGCCGTGAAAGCAGGCGGCGTAGCCGGCCGCGAAGAGCTCCTCCGGATTGGTTTTTCCGCCCGGACCTCCCATCTCCTTCGGGATCGCCACCTCGAGCTCGATGAGCCTGTCGGCGCGGCGGACTGTGCCATTGCGACCGCCGATCGAGGTGACGGTCGGCGTCCGGTACTTGATGCGCACCATGTCGAATCTCCTTCGTGGCAAAAAGGCGACCGGAGCCGCGCCACGCGGATCGGCACCTCGCCAGGAGACACCGCGGCTGCTCGGCCCGATGACACTTGACGGCCCGGGGCCGATCGGGCAAGGTCCCCCGACCCAGAACTTGATGCGGGGTGGAGCAGCCTGGTAGCTCGTCGGGCTCATAATTTTGTCTCCCCCGTCATTCCGCGTACTTGGTGGTGCGTAGCGTCTCACCACGATCGACGACGACCCGTACTGGATTCGGTCCGGCCGGTACAATGGCCGATACAACGGAATCGGCGATCGAGACTGCGTTTCTCGATGCCATTTCGAACCGCCTTCTGTCTCGCCTGATCGCGCCGAGCCCGACGTAGTGGACGGCGTCCTTGCGGCTCCCGGGTCCTTGTACCGGCGCTTTGTGCCGCCCGGTTGTACCGGAGAACCCACGGGCCGAGCGCCGAGTCTGGCATGATACGAATCGTCGGTCTATAATTTCTTCGCTAGGCGATTCGTACCATGCCACCGCATACCGCGACCAAGACCAAGGCCGCCGCGCTTCTGACGCTCGCCGGAAGGGGACCCGTGCGCGCCCGCGACCTCGACCGCGTCGGCATCCCGCGAACGTACCTCAAACGGCTGTGCGAGGACGGTGCGCTCGAGCAGGTGGATCGCGGCCTCTACCGCCTGGCGGACGCGCCGGTGACGCAGCTGAGCTCGCTCGCCGAGGTCGCCAAGCGAGTAGAACACGCCACGATCTGCTTGCTCAGCGCGCTGCAGGTTCACGGCCTCACGACCGAGGCCCCGCACGCCGTTTGGGTCCTCATCGATCGCCACGCCCGAATGCCGAAGCTCGGATACCCCAAGCTGGAGGTCGTGCGTTCCAGCGGAGCCGCGCGTGACCACGGCGTGGAGGTGCGAGTCGTCGATGGCGTCAAGGTACGACTGACCACGCCGGCGAAGACGGTCGCCGACTGTTTTCGGTTTCGCCGCCATGTCGGTCTCGAAGTCGCGCTCGAAGCTCTCCGGGACTATCTCAGGAAACGCTCGGGGAGCATCGACGCGGTCGTCGCGGCAGCCCGCGCCGACCGGATCTACGCCTTCATGCGGCCGTACCTCGAGGCGCTCGCATGACCAAACGGCCGCCCAAGGATGTCGGAGCTTCGGTTCGGGCGCGTCTCCTCGGACTCGCGCGTGCGCGCAGCGAGGACTTCCAACACGTGCTCACCAGCTACGCGAACGAACGGCTGCTTTTCCGGTTGGCGTCCTCGAAGCACACCTCGCGGTTTGTCCTCAAGGGCGCGGCGCTGTTCACCGTCTGGACGGGACAGCCGCACCGCACGACGCGCGACATCGACCTTCTCGCGTTTGGCGATCCCGGAGAAGCCAACGTAGGTGCTGCCTTCGCCGAGATCCTCGCGCTCGAGGTTGCGGACGACGGCGTGACGTTCGACCTCGACTCGCTCGCGGTCGGCCACATTCGAGAGGAACAGGACTACGGGGGCGTGCGCGTCGAGGTTCTTGCTCGGGTGGCGAAGGCCGAGATTCCGCTTCAGTTGGACGTTGGATTCGGCGACGCGATCACTCCGGGCGCGACGCTCGTCGAGGTTCCACCGCTTCTCGACTTCCCGGCGCCCCGCCTGCGAGCCTATCCGCGCGAGACGGTCGTCGCGGAGAAACTGGAAGCGATGGTGAAGCTCGGCATGGCGAACAGTCGGATGAAGGACTTCTACGATCTGGCCGTGCTCGGCCTAGACTTCGAGTTCGACGGCGCGCTGCTCGGCCGTGCCATCCGAGCGACCTTCGAGCGGCGCGGCACTACCCTACCGGCGACGTTGCCGGTCGCCCTGACGCCTGCCTTCGCCGCAGACGCGACCAAGAGGACCCAGTGGTCGGGGTTTTTGCGCAAGGCCGGTGTGCGCGGCGCGAGGAGCCTCGCCGAGATCATCGCGACCGTGGCGGCGTTCGCCGGACCGCCGCTCAAAGCGGCAGCCCATGACGTTCGGCACGCCTCGACCTGGCGCTCGGGCGGACCGTGGCAATGACGAGAGGTCGAGGAGTCGTTCCGCAGGGCGGGATGACCGCGGCCACCGCGGCGCGCACGAGGCGCGGCCGATCGTCGACATCCACGATCGCGGCGGATGGGACCCTCGTTCCGTGGCTGGCCGCGAAGGGCTCGCTCGCGTATCGGCCCGAGGAGCCGCCCGCGCGCGACTACTACTTCCAGTACGGCTGGGTGCTTCCAGACGTCTTCGCCGACGGCACGGCGGGACGACGACCTCATTTCTGGTTCGGCGCCGCGAGGAGGGAGGACGCTCGCGAGATCTTCGCGTTCTGGGAAACCGCGCGGTCGCGTCCTCCCGACCAGGTTCTGGTACAGGCGGGTCTCGTCGCTGACGATCGGGTGACGGCGCCCATCGCCGTTTACCGCACCATGCGCGCGCTCGGCGGGCCGGCGCTCCTCCTCGTCCAGCACGGCAGCTATCAACTCGTCGACCCTGCGGACCAACCGCAGGTCGGAAATGGGTTCCTACTCCTGTACCGTGGCGTGCAGAAGGAGCGACGGTTTCGAACCGAGACGCTCGGCTCGAGCGACACCGGCGCGCAGCGGACGTGGCGCCGGTACCTCGGCGTGCAAGCCCACGTTCTCTCCGATTCCGTTCGCTCGTTCAAGTCGGTCCATGACCGCGCGAGGCGTTGCGAGACGGCGCACATCTTCGACGGCACATGGATGACGGACGACATTGCGCGCGGCCACGGCCTCGACGTCGGCGGGCCGGGCCCGGCTGCGTCGATCTGGAAGGCCGCGCACCAGAGCTACTCGCTCTCGCGCCACATCGCGGAGTGGAAGTTCGGGCCCGCCTACGTCGTGGCTCGGACGCTCGTCGACAACGTGCGGATCACGACGTTCTTCGCAGGGGAGCAGGAGGTCCGGGTGGTCGACCCGTGGCGTCTCGAGATCGTCGAGACGCACGGCTGCTGCACGTGGGCGTGCCGGTCTTGACCCCCGTCGCCGGCGGGGTGCATACAAACCGGCATGGGATCGACGATCTTGGAAGAAGTCTCCGCCGCCATCGGTGCGGTCGGCGGAAAGAGCGCGTTCGCGGTCGAGGAACGAGCCTCGGCGGACGATCTCGAATTGCGGGTTCGGGGTGTCGGGCGAGTTCGGCTCCCTGTCAACGACAGCGTCGCGGAGAAGCTGATCGCCGCGGCGCGCCCGGCGCCGTTCGGCGTGCGTGACGAGACCCGTTACGACGAGCGGGTGCGAAGCACCTGGGAGATAGCGGCGGATCGGATCACGGTAGGCGGAGGCTTCGAGCGACTGCTCGCCGGAAAGCTCGACACGATGCGGCGGCGGCTCGGGCTTCCGAGGGACGGCGTCTCCCGCCTCATTCTCGACAAGCTGCTCGTTTACGGACCGGGGCAGTTCTTCGCGCCACATCAGGACTCGGAGCGGGCTGAAGGAATGCTGGCGACCCTGGTGGCTGTTCTCCCGTCCCGCCACACAGGCGGCGCCATTGTGGTGCGCCACGGCGGCCAGCGCCGAGTGCTCGCCGCCGATGGCGGAGAGCCGGACGACGTCGACCTCGTCGCCTTTTACGCCGATTGCCGGCACGAGGTCGAGCCCGTGAAGTCGGGTTATCGCGTCGCTCTCACCTACCACCTCGTTGACGACGGTACGGATAAAGCGTGGGCAGCGGTCGGGCGGACGAGCGCGGTCGATCGCCTCGCCGAGAGCGTGCGTGCTCACCTCGCCACACCCGCACGGCGACCTTACCGGAAGGAAGACGCCGAGCCCCCGGATCGGCTGGTGTATCTCCTCGACCACGAGTACACGCAGCGGGGGCTCGCCTTCGCGCGCTTGAAGGGCGAAGACAGGCCGCGAGTTTCGGCGCTCCTACAAGTGGCAGAGCGGCTCGACTGCGAGGCCTACCTCGCGCTCGCGGAGATCCACGAGACGTGGAACTGCGAGGAGGACGAGTGGGGCGGATATCATCGATACGAGCGGCACCGTCGCTTGGAGGCACGCGCGCGTAACCGTAACCCGGAAGAATACGATCTCCTCGATCTGTGCGTTTCGGAGGTGACGCTCGGGCACTGGGTCGGTCGCGATGGAGCGGCCGATCCCGGCGTCCCCGCGTACGCGGGCGACGACGAGATCTGCTCGACCCGACCCTCCGTCGAGATGAAGCCTTTCCGGTCGGAGCACGAAGGCTACATGGGAAACTACGGCAACACGGTCGATCGCTGGTATCACCGCGCCGCGCTGGTACTGTGGCCCCGGTCGCGCGCGTTCGTCGTTCGAGCCAAGGCCTCGCCTGCCTGGGCGGCGGGCGAGATCATGCGGCTGCTCGCGACCGGCAATCACGCTGAGGCAGAGAAGAACGCGCGTAGCCTGCTGCCGTTCTGGCGCCATGCCCGCGCCGCCGTGAAGACGCCATCCTTCCCGCCGAAGGTCTTCCGGATCGCCGCGGCGCTCGGCGATGCCGATCTGGCCAGGGCCTTGCTCATCCCGCTCGGCGCCCCATCGATAACCGCCGCGAGCGTCCGTCCGCTCCTGGTCGTCGCTGAGCGCTTCGGGCTCGCCTGGTCGCGGGAGCTTTTTGCGAGCTGGGCCGATGAGCGCGGAGCGCGATCCTCCTGCCTCGTGGCGCTGCCGGTGCTCTGCCGCGCGCTCGCCGCATCGGCTTGGCCTGACGCCCGGCCGTTGGGCGTTGCGCTCCTCGACGAGGAGACGGCCGCCTACCGAGATCGCTGCATCGCCGACAGGAGCGTGCTTGCGACTCGTCACGGCGCCGATGCGCGCGCGGCTCTCGTGCGCGACGCGATGACCCTTATCGAAGCTCTCGCGGCGCTCGAGAATCAGCAAGGCCGCGAACGATTCCTTGGAGCCCTGACCGGTCCCGAAGCGGCTCTCCCTGCCGCGATGCTGGTCGAGGTTCTTGAGGGATGCCGCAGGCATCGCGTGCCACGTGAGGTACGCAGTCTGGGGCTCGCCCCGCTGCATGAGCACGCCACGCAGTCGCTGCGCGCTTCGTTAGAGCGGCCTGTCCGGGCTGCCGATGACTGGTCGCTGGCGCCGCCGTTGGACTGCACGTGCGCGCTGTGCGCGAGGCTTCTGACTTTCCTCCGTGATCGGAACGCGCGCGATCGGGCGTGGCCGCTGGCGAAAGAGGGACGGCAGCACATTCACGGGATCATCGAGCGCTTCGATCTCCCCGTCGCCCACGACACGGTTCGTAAGGGAAGCCCCTTCACGCTGATGCTCGAGAAGCAGGCCATCCTGTTCTCAGGCGAAGCCGCCGAGCGGAAGCGGGAGGCGAGCCTGCTCGCAGCACTCGAGCGGTGGCGCCCGTCCTACATCGACGCTGCGGGCAAGATTTCACCACCGCCGCGACGGAGCAGAAAGAAGAAGGGGAAGCAGGACGAAGTTGGCGACGCTCCCGACGATGCCCGGCGGATCGGTGCCCGGCCGATCGGGCCGATCGGGGCTTGACGGCCCGCGCCCGATTGGGCAACGTTCGCCCCGCCTCGAAGCGCTCCGGTACAAAGCCGGTACAACGGCCGAATCGGGTGCGAGAGAGCAGTACGTAAGTGCTTAAAATTATTGCGGGGTGGAGCAGCCTGGTAACTCGTCGGGCTCATAATTTCGTGTCCCCCGTGATTCTCGGTAGTTGGCGGTGCGGGGCGTTTCACCGCGATCGACGACGACGCGTCGACGATTCGCTCCATCCGGTACAAAAACCGGTACAACGACATCCGACGAGCTTGGTCGGGCAGTCGAGGGCCGGTTCGCCGCGTCACACTGGAAGGGATCGCGCAGTAGCGCGTCGGCGCGATCGCAGGCGGCGGGCGCTGATTGACCTCGGGACTGTCACTCGTGGCAGTTCCGACGGTCAGTGATCGCACGCGACGCGATCGACATCCGGTAACGGGCTGCCATCGTCGCCTCGTCGCGACCCCGCCGCAGCGTTGTACCAAACCTTTGTTCGGCGCCGCCGGCCAAATAGAGCTGTTCGGAATTCGTCGTTTCTTGGGCCCTGGACTTGCACCTTGAACGCCGAGATCGCCGCTACCATGCGGCTCGAAGACGGAGGTCCGACCGCCATGCCCCACCGACCTTGGTATTCCGTGGTCCTGTTGCCGGGTTTGCTCGCGCTCGGCGCCTGCGGCGGCGTCACGGCTCCACCCAATGGCCCCGGCTCGGGCGGTGCCTCGGATGCGCAGGCTGGCGCCTCGGGCGGTGCCTCGGATGCGCAGGCTGGCGCCTCGGGCGGTGGCTCGGGCGCGAAGGCCGGTGCCGGAGGTGGGAGCGCCGGGACGATGGGCGGCGGCGGGGCCGGCGTCGTCTCTTGTCCAGCGAACGTCCCCGCCGCCGGGAGCGCATGTTCGCCGAAGGTCGGAAGGTGCACGTGGGGCGACGACCCGCTGCTGCCCTGTCGTACCTCGGGCTCCTGTGGCGCGAACGGGTGGGTGATTGTTGCGCCCCCAGCGTATTGCACGCCCGGCGCGCCCGGGTGCCCGACCGCGATCATGTTCGGGGCCGCCTGCAACGTCGCCGTGTCCCTCACCTGCCGAATCGGCCCGGACTCCCTCTGCTCGTGCACGCCGTGCACTTGCATGTCGCCGCATCCGCCAGGGCCTCCCTGCGCCGAGTGTCCGGCGGCCCAGCCCCCGGGGACGCTCGTCTGGTCTTGCCAGGGATCGCTGACGCCTTCGCCGCCGTGTCCGTCGGTCATTCCGAACGAAGGTGCACGGTGCGAGACGCCGGGGATGGCGTGTCCGCCGAGCGCCTGCCAGAACACGATCGCTAGATGCACCGACGGCGTGTGGCAGTGGAGCCAGGGGAACCTCTGCCCCGTCTGCGCCTCGCCCGAGACGCCGATTGCGACGCCGGGGGGCGAGGTCCCGATCTCAGATCTACGCGTGGGCGACCTCGTCTACTCCGTTGAGAACGACGCCATCGTGCCGGTTCCGATCGTCGACGTGGGACGAGCGCCCGTTGTGCATCACCGCGTCGTTCGCGTCGTGCTCCGAGACGGCCGCGCGCTGGAGATCAGCGCCGGCCATCCGACCGCCGACGGACGGGTGTTCGGCGATCTTCGAGGCGGCGGGCGGCTCGACGGTCAGGAGATCGTATCCGTCGACGTCGTGCCTTATACACATCCGTTCACCTACGACGTGCTGCCTGGCTCGTCGACGGGGACGTACTTCGCGGCGGGGGCGCTCATTGGCAGCACGCTGAAGCGCCCATGAAGTGCGCTTTCGCTTCGTGGCTGTTGGCCGCCTGAGTGATCGGTTTCGGCTGCTCGCATGGAGTCTCGCCGTCCGACGCGGCGCTCGAAGCGACCGCCGGGGATGCCAGCGGAGCGGTTGGCAGCGCGGGTGGCCGCGTTGATTTTCCGCGCCCTCCATCGAGCGGGTTCTGCGTCAACTTGGCCGAACCAGCGAGGCTCACGAAGCGGCGATGGTGGACCGGATAGAGTCTCGGAAGCAAGGCGATCTGCTGGAAGCCGGCGTCATCGCCTTTGGGTCTCTCAAATCTTCGCGATGTGACCAAAAACCGCCGCCGCTAGCGTCGTCACAAGCTCAACCTCGGCCGTCGGCCGTCGACTCACGACCCAGAGCAGTTTCTCGATCGCTCGCTCCTTCGGGCCGTCCTCGTGCCGGAGGCGGAAGAGGTCGTGCAGCTCGATGTGCAGTCACGCCCTTTGCTCAGCGGCGACATCGCGGTCCGATCCGAAGGCCCCCTCGGGGCGCCTTCATCAAACCACCCGCTTTGCGGGTGGTAGCTGATTCGTCATGTTCACCGCGTCATGCGCCGGCTACGTTCGGGGCATTTCCCATGGCCGACGAAGCCCTTAGAGCCGCGCAGTACGTCCGGATGTCCACCGAGCACCAGCAGTACTCGACGGAGAACCAGGGCGACGTCATCCGCGACTACGCGGTCAAGCGCGGGTTCGAGATCGTCCGGAGCTTCAGCGATGCCGGAAAGAGCGGCCTTCGGATCGACGGACGCGATGGGCTGCGCGATCTGATCGACGTCGTTCAGAGCGGCCACGCGGACTTCAAGGCGATCCTCGTCTACGACGTCAGCCGGTGGGGTCGCTTCCAGGACGCCGACGAGAGCGCTTACTACGAGTACATCTGAAAGCGGGCGGGGATCAGCGTGATCTACTGCGCCGAGCAGTTCGAGAACGATGGCAGCCCGGTCTCCACGATCGTGAAGGGCGTCAAGCGCGCCATGGCGGGGGAGTACAGCCGGGAGCCGTCGGCCAAGGGCTTCAAGGGCCAGTGCAAGCTCATCGAGTTGGGTTTTCGCCAGGGTGGTCCCGCCGGGTACGGCCTCCGCCGCATGCTGATCGATCAGGGCGGGAGACCCAAGGCCCAGCTCGAACCCGGCGAACAGAAGAGCCTCCAGACTGACCGGGTGGTCCTCGTCCCAGGGCCCGTCGAGGAGCTCGCGGTCGTCCGCCGCATCTACCTTCGGTTCGTCCAGGACCTGAAGAGCGAGCGCGAGATCGCCGAGGAGTTGGTTGGGGACGGACTAACCGCCGAGGGTGGACGCGCCTGGACCCGGGGCATCGTCCACGAGATCCTGACGAACGAGAAGTACGTTGGGCCCAACGTGTATAACCGCGTCTCGTTCAAGCTGAAGAAGAAGCGGGTCAGAAACCCACCGGAGATGTGGGTCCGTCATGACGGCGCGTTCGATGCGATCGTCGAGTCGAGTGAGTTCGCGGCGGCACAGGCGCTTACGCGAAGATCGCCGTGTCGGGCACGTAGCGCGCGACGTGGCCGCTCAAGCGCGCGTTTCCCGACGGGATCCGGCCCGATAGCGCTTGACGGCCCGCGATCGATGGGGCACCTTTCCCCGGCCTCGAAGCGCTCCGGTACTAAGCCTGTACAAAGGTGGAAATCGGGCGCGAGAGGTGGTACGTAAGTACCTGAAATTATTGATGCGGGGTGGAGCAGCCTGGTAGCTCGTCGGGCTCATAACCCGAAGGTCGCGTGTTCAAATCACGCCCCCGCTACTAGATTTTTCAGAGACTCCGGAGCCCAAGACAGCCGAAAGGCTGAGGGCTCCGGAGATTCTGTATGTGGCGCCGTCCGGCGTGAGCGTGAATGGTCGCAGGACGCGCGTCAGGATCGCGCGGGCCTTGGGGACGTCGGTGTCCAGGGTGACCAGCAGTTCCTCCACGTAGCGGGCGATGAGGGCCGGGTGGGGCATGACTTTTGG
>DATKFB010000308.1:0-4322 GCA_035544435.1 Polyangia bacterium | reverse complement strand
ATTTGGCGCGCGATGTAAAGGCCGAGGCCGAGGCCGAGGCGTCCCGGCCCTCGACCCGCCGTCCGAGCGCCTTCGACCCGTCCCCGAAAGGGCTCGAAGATCACAGGCAAGAGCCCTTCGTCAATCTGGCCTTCATTTTGTACCGAAATGACCACGTCGTCGCCCTCCCCGTCGCCGCCATCGAGCGTCACGAGAACGCCTGGTACTGTTGCGTGGTCGACCGCGTTCCCCACGAGGTTCGACACGACCTGCGCGAGCCGATCACCGTCCCATCGTCCCCGCAGCGCGCCGCGGCGCTCGACGGCGATGGGAACCTCGGGCTTGCGCGCCCGGACCTCGGCCACGACCTCGTCCGTCAGAGCGGCGAGATCGCAATCCACGCACGTGAGGTGGATTTGCCCCGTCCGCGCGCGGAAGCGCGTCCACTCAAGGATCTGATCGATCATGCGCGACATCCGCTCGGCGCTCGTGACGATGCGCGCGCTGATCGTGCGCGTCCGCTCGAGCTCGGCCCCGCGCAGGAGCCGTGCGTTCATGAGCACGGCCGCGAGCGGATTCTTGAGGTCGTGCGCGAGAATCCCAGCGACGACCTCGTTGAAGCGCAGGAGCGCCTCGGCGTCGGCGCGGCTGCGCTCCGCCGCCGCCCGCGCCTGCTGACTTTCCTCGTAAAACCGCGCACGCTCGAGCGCCGCCTCGCAGCGCTCGGCCAGCGTCGTCAGGAAGGCGCGCTCGCGCGAGTCGAAGGCGTGCGTTTCCGAGAAGGCGAAGCCGAGCCCCGCGACGACGTCGCCCCGCACGCGCAGCGGCAGCGCCGCCGTCGCCTGTGGCTCGAACAGGCCCGCGACGGCGCTCTCGAACTCGGGGAAGTCGCGCTCGAGCGTCTCGTGAGTGGACACCCACACGGGCCGTCCTTCGCGGATGGCGCGGGCCACGGGGAGGTTCGAGGCGGCGGAGATCCCGTCGATCCTTCGCGCGAGCGCCTCGGAGATACCCACGTGGGCGGCGACCGCGAGCGTGAGACCATCCGCCGAGACGACGTACGCGACGGCGGCGGACGCCTGCAAGATTCTCCCGCCCTCGTCGAGAATCGACGCGAGGATCTCGTCTCGCGTCGCCGCCGCCGACAACCCGGCCGTGACGCTCTCGAGCGCGGCCTCCGGGTGGCCCTCGCCAGCAGTCTGCGGCAGATCACTCGAGTCCGTCGGCACGCCTGACATCGTCCAGGAGCATGACCATGATTCATCGGCGGCGAGAGCGCCAGTGGCTCCGCCGCGCGGGGCGTTACGGAACGGTGACGGCCGGATTGGGCGGGGCGCTGCAATTTCTCCTTGTGTTACGGCCCAGGCACACCAGGATCTCGCGGGTGGATATCTTACTCATCGACGACGAGCCTGAGCTGCGGCAAGCGTTGTCCGACGTCCTCAAGGATGCGGGCCACACCATCACGGAGGTCAGCGACGGCCAGGCGGCCGCGGCGCTGCTTCCCGACTCGAGCTTCGACGTCATCCTCAGCGACGTGCGTTTGCCCGGGAAAGACGGCCTCACGCTCCTGCGGCTCGCGCGCAAGGAAGCCCCCCTGACCGACTTCATCCTCATGACGGCGTTCGCCGAGGTGGGCGAGGCGGTCGCGGCCCTGAAGGAGGGCGCGTCGGACTATCTCACGAAGCCGATCGACGCGGACGAGCTCCTGCACCTCATGGGCCGCATCGACGGCACGCGTTCGATGCAGCGCGAGCTCACCGAGGCGCGCCGCGCGCTGTCGACGCGGCCGGCGGCGCACAACCGCCTCATCGGCAACTCGGTGCAGATGACGAAGATCCGTTCGCGCATCGAGATGATCGCGCCCAGCGACGCCGCGACGCTCATCGTGGGCGAGAGCGGCACCGGCAAGGAGCTCGTCGCCCGCATGATCCACGAGCGCAGCCCGCGGGCGAGCAAGCCGTTCGTCGCCGTCAACTGCGCCGCCTTCCCCGACACGCTCATCGAGGCCGAGCTCTTCGGCTTCGAGCGCGGCGCCTTCACGGGCGCCGTCAAGAAGCGCGACGGCCGCTTCCGCGCGGCCGACGGGGGCACGCTGTTCCTCGACGAGATCGCCGAGCTGCCCCTGCCCGCCCAGGCCAAGCTCCTGCGCGTCTTGCAGGACGGGACGGTCGAGCCGCTCGGCACCGATCAGGCCATCAAGGTCGACGTGCGTATCGTCTCGGCGACCCACCGCAACCTGCGCGACCACGTCGCGCAGGGCATCTTTCGCGAGGATCTCTTCTATCGCGTCAACGTGCTCGACGTCTCGTTGCCGCCGCTGCGCGACCGCGAGGGTGACCTGCCGATCCTCATCGAGTTCTTCCTGCAGGGCTTCACCAAGACCGATGCCGCTGGGAACCGGCAGACGCCCACGCTGTCGACGGACGCGTACGCGGCGCTGTCGGCCTACCGGTTTCCCGGCAACGTCCGCGAGCTCGGTCACGCCATCGAGCACGCCGTCGTGCTCGCGGGTCACGGCGAGATCACGCTCGATCATCTCCCGGCGGCCATCGCGGAGGCCGCGCCGAGCGGACCGACGCTGCTCGCCGATCCGTCGGCGGTCGTCTCCGACGCGCGCGGCGGCACGGGCGCCGTCGTGCCGCTCGCCATGGCCGCGCGCGAGTTCGAGAAGGGCCACCTGCGGCGCGCCCTCGCCGCGACGGGCGGCAAGCGCGTGAAGGCGGCCGAGATGCTCGGCATCTCGCGCAAGAGCCTCTGGGAGAAGCTTCGCATGTACGAGCTCGAAGAAGCCCGCCCGAAGCCCGAAGCCTGAGGCCTGCCGCGCGAAGGCTGATGCGCGAAGGCTGGTGCGCGAAAGCCTGACGCGCGCTCGACTACGGTGGGTGCTGCCGCAACGCCCGCTGGGCGCGGAACTCCAAGAGCCCGACCAAGGCCGAGGAAACGATCATCGCCGAGGCCGAGCACACGAGGTAAGCGTCGTAGCCGCCACGGCCACCGATCGCGGCCTGCATCGCGAGCCCTCCAACGAGGGCGCCGAGCACGGCGACCCCGATGTTCGAGACACCCTTGGCCGGGCCGTGGGCCTCCACGTGCGTCCCGATCCAGGCCACGAAGAACCCGACAGCAACCCAGCTGATGGCCGACACGACGGAAATCATTTCTCCCAGTCCCAAGTTCAAGAGGAGTGCCAACCCCATGCCCCCGACGACGCGAGCCTCACGTGACGCTTCGGCGCCACGGCCGCGTAACCGGGTTACCGGGACGTACCCACGCGCGGGCGTTCGCCCGGACCGTGACCCGCGTGCCACGCGGGCCCGACCTCCGAACGCTTCCGTGGCGCTTTTGGCACGATTCTCGAAACACGAACCGCGAGACGCGAACGTTATGGACGCTGCGCTGACCCCCGCCCCCCTCGCCAGCCCGCCCGCGCCCGCGGCGCAACGGCTGCACTTCTGCAAGGACGAAATCCTCGACGGTAACTATCGGATCATCGATGGCCTCGCGGCGGGGGGGATGGGCGAGGTCTATCGCGCCGTTCACCTGCGTCTGCCGCGCACGCTCGCTATCAAGACGCTCCAGCCGGAATTCGCCGCGCAGAACGAATGTGTGGCGCGCTTCTGCCGTGAGGCCTGCGTGCTCGCGCAGCTCCGGCACCCCAACATCGTCCAGGTCCTCGACTTCAACGTTGCGCGCAACGGCATTCCCTACATCGCCATGGAGCTCATCGAGGGCAGCGACCTGCGCGGCGAGCTCGATCGGGGCCGGCGCTTCGAGCCCGTCGAGATCGCGTCGATCGTCCGCCAGGTCGCGAGCGCGCTCGACGCCGCGCACGCCGCGGGCGTCGTGCACCGCGATCTCAAGCCGGAGAACGTCCTGCTGACGCCCGCGCCCGGGCAATTCCCCGTCGTCAAGGTCATCGACTTCGGACTTTCCATGTGCGAATGGTCGGAGCGGGTCACGGGCGACTGCCGTGTCTTCGGGACGCCCGACTACATGGCGCCCGAGCAGGCGCAGGGGCTGCGCGACCAGACGGACGCGCGCACTGATCAGTTCGCGCTGGCGGCGCTGACCTACACGCTGCTGTCGGGGCGCGCGCCGTTCGCGCGCGAGACGCCCGTGGCTGTGCTCTATGCGGTCGTCCACGAGGAGCCGGCGGCGCTCGCCGCGGCGTCGGGCTGGGACGCGTCGCCGGTCGAGCTCGTCCTCCGGCGGGGCATGGCGCGCGCGCGCGACGACCGCTATCCGTCAGTCCTGGCCTTCGCCGAGGCGCTGGAGGCAGCTTTCGTCGAGGGCGGCGCGCTGCCGCGGCCGACGACGCCCGCGCCGCTCGCCCTCGCGTC
>DATKFB010000307.1:0-4150 GCA_035544435.1 Polyangia bacterium | reverse complement strand
CGCGGCCGCGGCAGGTAGCGCTCCGGGAAGATCGCGGCGCCGATGACGCCCACCTCGCGCGCCGAGCCCGTGCGCGCGGCGTACGAGTCCGCCACCGACGAGAAGCGGAAGGCGGCCACCTCGGCGCGCGAGAGGCGCCAACCGTCGATGTCGACCTGGCCGAAGGCCGGGACGAGATAGCCGCGTTTGCTGCGGAAATCGGCCGGATGCCCGTCGACGACGTCGCGGCCGTCGACGGAGGCGACCGCCTCGATGCGGCGTGCCGTGTGGTTGAGGATGCGCAGCGTGTAGCGCGCGCCGAGCTCGCCCTGGACGTAAGTCCCGCCGCGCTGAAAGAACGTCGGCGCCGGGACCCCGTCGACGAGCACCTGCAGCTCGTACCCGCCCAAGGCGCTCGTGAGCGGGCCGCCGGTCCGCGGGTCGCCGATGGGCCTGGCCTCGGCACACGCCCCCGAGAGCAACGTCAGCGAAAGCGCGATCCCGATTCCCCGTGCCGTCTTCTTCCGAAAGGTCATTGTAGCCTCCTGGGCGTTCTAGACGTACGGGCCGGGCGCGCGATCTACCGTTTCGGCACGGGTTGGGCTAAGCCTGCACGAACATGAAGAACATGGCGGAGTTGCAGGGCGCCACGCCGCCGTCCTGGCTCGGGCGGTCGCGCTGGCGGCTCGTCGCCGACGTCGTGGGTGGCCTGCGCGCCAACCTCGACAAGCTCGTGCAGCTCGTGGGCCTCGGGGCCGCCTATCTGCGTCCGTCGGTGCTGCGCCGCCGCTTCGAGCGCTTGCGCGCGCTCGGCCACGTCGACGTCGTGCCCTCCTGGGCCCAGGCCGTCCTCGCGGGGCGTGACCAGATGATGCTGAGCGCGAGCGAGGAGACGAAGCTCTTCTATGCGAGCCAGGGCATCCCGTGGATCTTCCACAATGCGCGCCGCTTCCTCTCGGGACCGGCGACCATGCTCGATCCCATCGGCCTGTTTTCGCCGCGGGAGACGATCGTGGAGCACGTGCTTCAGACGTTTCACCGCCATCCGGTGTACGACCTCGTGCTATTGCGCGCCCATGAGGGCGGCGTCGAGGCGCTCGCGCGCGGCGTCGAGCGCCTCAACGCGGGGACGCACCCGCACGGGCGCGCGCTCGAGTCGTTGATCGAGGACGGCTCGTACCACGCGCGCCTGCCGGGCGAGATCGCGGCCTTCGCGGCCGATCCGCTCGCGCCCGCGCGGCCCATTCCGGAGGGGCTCGTCGGCGACGCGCACATGATGCTCGCCATGGACCAGTTCAAGGACATGCGCGGGTTCGCGCGCTACGCCTCGCGCCTCGAGGCCACCGTGCCGCGCGCGCTGCTCGCCTGGCTCGTCGCCGGTTTCGACGAGGCGCTCGGCTCTTTGCTCGGCGTCAAGCTCGGGCCCACGAGCATCCGCGTCGAGGCGTGCGATCCCGATATTCGCGCGCGCCACCCCGAACCGGTCAGGGCGCCGAGCGGTACGTGAGCGCGAGAACGGGAAACGTCACGGCGCCGGAGCCGAGCACGCGCATGAGCGTGAGGTCGAGCCCCCAGTTGGTCCAGTGGAAGCGCACGCCGCCCCCGCCCATGCCGCCGTTGAGCTCGCCCGCGTCCTTGCCGAGCGGCACGAGCGTGTCGAGCTCCGCGAGGAGCGAGGCCGTGCGCCCCAGGCGGAAGATGCCGGTCGCGCCATTGACCATGAGCATGATGCCCGCGAGCGTGATGTTGCTCGACAGCGACAGGCTGCTGTCGCAGCGGCGTTCGAGGCAGAGCTGAACGACGCCGCCCAGGCGCCCCACGGCGAGGACGCCGGTCTGCTTGGCGACGATCCCGCTCGTTGACCCGAGCGCGGCCACGCGCACGAGGCCCCCCCGGTAGAGCGTCGACTTGAGCGTCAGATCGACGAGCGCGAAGCGCTCGGCGGCGTCGATCGGTGGGAAGCCGGTGAACGAGATCTGCGTGTCGTCGGTGATGGCGTAGCCGATCTGAACCAAGACGAGCTCGTAGTCGGAGACGTAGGTCGTGCCCTTCGGGTGCGTGTAGGCCGTCGGCGCCAGCACGCCGCGATCGGCCTGCGGATCCTCGGCGGGGGCGCGCGCGCTGCCCGACGGCGGAGGGGCGAGCCAGGCCACGCCTTCGGGGCCCCGGCCTTCGCCGGATGGAAGCGGTGGCGGAGGGGAGGTGGGCGATGGAGGCGGGGCGGAGGTGGGCGGCGGCGGCGCGGGAAGCGCGAGCGGCGGAGCGGCCGCGGGCGGCGGTGGCGGCAGGATTGTGGTCGGTGACGCTGGAGGCTCGGGCGTGGGCGGCGCCGGCTCCGGCGTGCTCGCTGCCGGCGGCGTTTCGGGCGGCGGCGCCGTCTGCGCTCGCCCGCTCCGGCCCGCGAGCACCACCGAGGCGAGGGTCGCGAGGGCCGCGTGAGACCGGCGGGGGCGACGCATCACGCCTATCCTCGCACGCCTCGGCGCCGACCGGTGTTAACCTTCTGGACCGGCCTCCGCACCTTTCGTCAGACACCGCGACAAGCCTCGGCATGAAAACCCGGACGAAAGCTTTTTCTTCTTTGCGACGCTCCGGTGTCCCTATCGCCGTGGGGAAAACCGGGGCGAGGAGCCGCTTGGGCGTCGCGTGTGCCGCGCTCGCGCTCGCGGCGTGCGGGCGCTCGCAGCTCCAGCTCACGCCGGCGCAGACCACACCGGTCGTCGACGCACGTGTCGTGGACGCCACTGTCGTCGACGCGGCCGTGGACTTCGTTCCCGACGTCCTCCTCGAGGTCGCTCCGGATCTGGCGCCCGACGGGCGGCCGGATCTGCCGATCGACCTGCCACTCGAGCTGCCGCGCGAGGCGGCGCCGCCACCGCCACCACCGCCTCCCGACGCCGGACCGGTCTGCCACCCCCAGCCCGAGACGTGCAACGGCGTCGATGACGACTGCAACGGCATGGTGGACGACGGCCTGCCCGCCATTCCGTGCCCAGACGGCGGCGAGCGCTACTGCGTGGCGGGCAAGTACTCGGAGTGTCCGCGGCGCTGCGAGGTCTGCGTGCCCGGGAGCGAGCGCGAGTGCTTCACGACGTTCTGCACGTTCTGGGGCACCTCGTCGTGCGCCTCCGACGGGCGCTCGTTCGGGCCCTGCCGCGAGTCGCAGGTCCCCGCGGAGTGCAAGGCCATCACCGACCAGGGCAAGCGCTCGGCCGATCTCGAGAAGTGTTGCATCGCTCAAGGCCTGTGCTGCCTTGACGAGTTCGACCTCAACAACGACGGCGACACCAGCGAGATGCTGGGCCGGTGCGACTCCGTCACGTGCGGGCCGTGAGCGGCGCGCGCGCGGGCCGGTGCCTGCCGCGGGCCGGTGCCTTTCCCTGTGCGCTCGTCGCCGTCCTCGCCCTCGCGCCGCCGGCGCGCGCGACGACCTGCGGCCGGCCCGATCTGCTCGACGCCGTTCCGCCCGACGGGGCGACGGGCGTGCCTCCGAACGCCTCGTTGTTCGCGCACTACGACGCCTCAGCCGAATACGCGAACGAGGACGTCGTCCTCACGCTCGAAGGCGGCGGCGACGAGGTCGTCAAGGTCACGTGGGATTCCACGCAGGGGCTCCTCACGTTCGCGCCGGACGCGCCGTTCCCGCCCGGAAAGTACACGCTCGTCTGGCCGACGCTGCGAGGCCTCAACACGGCGGCGCCCGGTCTGGGCGCGACGGTGCACTTCACCGTCGGCACCGTCGACGACGTCGCGCCGCCCGAGTTCGACGGGCTCGCGGGCGTCACCTGGGATCTCGAGCGCCAGAACAATGACTGCACGGGATCGCTCGAGAACCGTCTCGTCTTTACGCTCGCGCTCGCGCCGGCCGACGACGACGGAGGGCGTGATGGGCTGACGCTCGTCGTCTTCCAATCGTCGGGCTCGGGCGTCGCAGCCGACGCCGGCTCGGTGCCCGTGCTCATGACGGCCATGCCGGCCGCCGGTAAGCCCGCGGTGGTCAAGCTGCCCGTGTCCGACGCCACGGGGCACGTTTGTTTCGCGGCGCTCGCACGCGACCTGACGGGCAAGATCTCGGACGGCGGTAGCCACACGGTGTGTGTCGAGACCACGGCGCCGCCGTTCTTCCGCGGGTGCGCCGTCGCGGCCGGCGGCGCGTCGCGGGGCGCCGGCC
>DATKFB010000306.1:0-3615 GCA_035544435.1 Polyangia bacterium | reverse complement strand
GTCCACCCCGACGGCCGCAACATCAATGACGGCTGCGGCGCGCTGCACCCCGAGCTCATGGCCGCCGAGGTGCGGCGCGCGGGCGCGCAGCTCGGCGTCGCGCTCGACGGCGACGCCGACCGCCTCATCCTCGCCGACGAGACGGGGTCGATCGTCGACGGCGATCAGGTCATGGCCATCCTCGGCACGCGCATGCTGGAGCGCGACGAGCTGCCGGGCCGCACGCTCGTGGCGACCGTCATGTCGAACCTCGGCCTCGAGCGGGCCCTCGAGGCCAAGGGCGGCACGTTGATGCGGACGGCGGTCGGCGATCGCTACGTCGTCGAGGCCATGCGCGCGGGCGGGTTCATGCTGGGCGGCGAGCAGTCCGGGCACATCATCTTCCTCGACCACGCGACGACGGGCGATGGCATGGTGGCGGCGCTGCGCGTCCTCGCCGTGATGGTCGAGGAGAGCCAGCCGCTGTCCGAGCTTGGGCACGCGATGGTCCGCTACCCGCAGGTGCTGCTGAACTTCGCGGTGGCGCGCAAGCGCCCGCTCGAGGAGATGCCGACCGTCCAACAGTGCATCGCGCGCGTCGAGGGCGATCTCGGCTCCGACGGCCGCGTCGTCGTGCGCTACTCGGGCACCGAGTCGAAGGCGCGCGTCATGATCGAGGGCACCGACCTCGGGCGCATCCGCGCGCAGGCCGACGAGATCGCGCAGGCGATGAAGACGGAGCTCGCCGCTTCGCCATGATTCGGCTCTACGTCAACGTCGATCACGTCGCCACGCTTCGGCAGCAGCGCGGCACGCGCTACCCGGATCCCGTCGTCGCCGCGTCGCTGTGCGAGCTCGCGGGCGCCGACGGCATCACCGTGCACCTGCGCGAGGACCGGCGCCACATCCAGGACCGCGACGTCCGCGTGCTGCGCGAGACGGTCTCGGGCGTGCTCAACCTCGAGATGGCCGCCACCGAGGAGATGCTCGCGATCGCGCGAGCCACGAAGCCGGATTTCTGCACCTTGGTGCCCGAGAAGCGCGCCGAGCGGACGACGGAGGGCGGGCTCGAGGTCAAAGCCGGCGGCACGCTCGAGCGGGTCGTGCGCGGCCTGAACGAGGCGGGCATCGGTGTGAGCCTCTTCATCGATCCCGAGCCGGCCGTCGTCGAGGCTTCGCGCGCGCTCGGCGTCGGCACCGTCGAGCTGCACACGGGGGACTACTGCCTGGCGGCGCCGAGGAGCGCCGCGGAGGCCAAGCAGCTCCAACGTCTCGAGCGCGCGGCGCGCGCCGCGGCCGACGCGAGCCTGCGCCTCGGCGCGGGCCACGGGCTCGACCACGCCAACGTCGGTCCCGTGGCGGCGCTCCCACACCTCGAGGAGCTCAACATCGGACACGGCCTCGTCGCGCGCGCCGTCATGATCGGCCTTCAACCCGCCGTCGCCGAGTTGCGTGCGGCCATCGCCGCGGGCGCTCGAGCGTGAGCGACGAGGCCGGGATGTCCCACCCGCTCGTCCTGTCGTCCGAGCAGATGCGCGCCGCCGATCGCGCGGCCAGCGACCGCCTCAGCGTGCCGAGCCTGCTGCTCATGGAGAACGCGGGCCGGGGCGTCGCCGCCCTCGTCCGTGAGCGCGCCTGGGCGAGGGCGGGGGACGCCCGCGCGCGCGGCCCGGTCGTCGTCGTATGCGGCGCGGGCGCGAACGGCGGCGACGGGTTCGTCGTCGCGCGCCACCTCGCGCGCGCCGGCGTGCCCGCGCGCGTGCTGCTGTGCGCCCCGCGCGCGCGCATCTCGGGCGACGCGGCCGTCATGCTCGCGGCCCTCGAGCGCATGGGCGGCGTCCCGATCGAGGACGGGGCCGCGTGGAGCGACGAGGCGACCTGGCGCGCGCACCTCGCCGGCGCGGGCGTCGTCGTCGACGCGATCTTCGGCATCGGCCTGCGTGACGACGTCACGGGCGTCCCGGCTGCCGCCCTCGCCGCCATGAACGCCACGCCCGCCTATAAGGTCGCGGTCGACGTCCCCTCGGGGCTCGACGCCGACACGGCACGCGTGCGCGGCGTCGCCTTCATCGCCGACCTGACGGCGACCATGGGCGCGCGCAAGCTCGGGCTCGTGCTCGACGCGGCCGCGCCCGTCGGAACGGTAGAGGTCGTCGAGCTGGGCGTGCCGCTCGAGGCGCCGGCGGGCCCCGTGTGTCGCTGGCTTGAGGCGGCCCCCATCTGGCGCGAGCTCCCGCGCCGCGGCGCGACCGCGCACAAAGGCAGCGCCGGCCACCTCCTCGTCATCGCCGGCTCCGAAGGCAAGACGGGAGCGGCGCTGCTCGCGGGGCGCGCCGCGCTGCGCGCGGGCGTCGGCCTCGTCACGCTGGCGACGACGGCGCGCGGTCAGGCGGCGCTCGACGCGAAAGTGGTCGAGCTCATGACCGCTCGCTACACGGAGACCGACGACGCCGATGCGCGCACGAGCGCGACGACGCTGGCCTCGCTCGCCGGCCGGATGGGCGCCGTCGCGCTTGGTCCGGGCATCCCCACGGGACCGAACATGCGCCTCGTCGTGCGCGATCTGGCCTCGCGCCTCGCCGTGCCCATGGTGCTCGACGCCGACGCGCTCAACCTCCTCGGCACGGAGATCGGGCGCGTCCTCAGCATCACGAACGCGCCGCGCATCCTCACGCCGCACCCGGGTGAGATGTCGCGACTCACGGGCCGCAGGATCGACGAGATCGAGGCCGATCGGCTGGGCATGGCGCGCGAGCTCGCGGCGCGCGCGAAGGCCGTCGTCGTGCTCAAGGGCGCGCGCACGCTCGTCGCGGCGCCCGACGGGACGGTCTACGTCAACCCGACGGCAACGGGCGCGCTCGCGACCGCCGGCAGCGGAGACGTGCTCACGGGCGTCATCGGCGCGCTGCTCGCGCAAGGGATGCAGCCCATCGCCGCCGCGCGGGCGGGCGTGTTCATCCACGGCGCGGCCGGGGAGGCCGTCGCGGCGCGCCTCGGCTCCGGCCTGAACGCGGGAGACTTGCCCGACGCCATCGCCGGCGTCATTCAGGCGGGAGTCTGACGGAGAGGTTTCCTTCGGGGAGCCCCGCGACGCGCGCCCTGCCGCGGGAGTCCGTCAGCGCCCAGACGGCCGCCCCGTTCCCCGCCGTCACCGTGATCCAGAGTCCGGCGGCGGTCTCGCCGTCCGCGGTCGTGAGCGCGACGGCCGACCACCGCGCGCGGCGCCGCGCGCCCTCGTGGGCGGCCGCGAGCGCCGCCCGCGCGTTCGCCGCCACCGGCGGCTCCGGCGCCGAGGCCGCGATGCGCAGCGCTTCTCGCGCGCTAGTATGGCCGGCGAGCGCCCAGGCGGATGCCGCCCGAACGCTCGGCGCCGCGCCCGCGTCGCCGAGGCCGCGCGCGAGCACATCCGCGCCGTCGGCGAACGAGGCCATGGCGGACGCGAGCCGCGCCCGCACGACCTCCTCGGCTCGCGCATACACCACGACCAGCATCCTCTGGTCCTCGCGAGAGAGCCGCGCGCTCCCGAGCGCCTCGGCCGCGGCCAGCGCGAGCTCACCTCCCTCTTCGGCGTCGCGCAGCAGGGCCGCGACGACGGACCCGTCCGCGAGCGGCGCCTCGGCGAAGGCCGCCGCGAGC
>DATKFB010000305.1:0-3126 GCA_035544435.1 Polyangia bacterium | reverse complement strand
ATTCCGCGCGGTGGGCCGCGCCTTTGCGCTCCGCCGAGCAGAGGACTCCACCGTGCCACAACTCTGCCAATAGAGCGCTCGGTGGCACGTGGTATCCGCCTCCCTTCATCGAAGGGAGTCCTCCCCTCGTCGGGGCGCTCTATTCGGAGACGAGGCCGGAAGGCCAGAGAGGCGGATGCCACGTGACGCCGAGCGCGAGCCGTGGCCCACGACGCGGACCTTGTCGCGACCTGTGATCCGCGGCTGCTCGGGACGCCAGGGAACCCGAGGCGAGCGTAGCGAGCGAGCAACTGCCCCCCACGCCGCAAGCCAGCCCCAGGCCCGACGCGAGCGTCAGCGAGCGAGCAATCCCCCGCGCTGCCGCAAGCCCAAAGGCAGGAGCTCCCCCCCCGCCCGCGAGGCCGCCAGGGTGCCACAAGCCGCGGCGATGTCCTTCCCGCCCGAGTAGCGGCGGACGACGGGCGCCCCGAGGGCGTCGAGTGCGTTGCGGAACGTCGACAGCTCTTCGAGTGTGGGCGGGCGGTACTGGCCGGTCTCGTCGACGACGTCGATGAGGTTGAGCTTGACGCGCAGGCCGCTCAAGAGCGCCGCGAGATCGCGCGCGTGACGTGGCGACGTGTTGATGCCGCCGATCATGACGTAGGCGATGGGGATGCGCTGGCCCGTGGCCACCACGTGGGCACGCACGGCGTCCATGAGCTCGGGCAGGGGCCAGCGGTTCTCGATGGGCATGAGGGCGCGGCGCTCCTCGGAGGTGGGGGCGCCCAGCGAGACGAGCAGGCGATAATGGTGGCCCTCGGCCGTGAAGCGGCGGATCGCGGGCACGACGCCCGCCGTCGAGATCGAGATGGCCTTGGCGCCGATGGCGGGACCGGCCGGGTCGCTAAGGATGCGCGCGGCGCGCATGACGTTCTCGTAGTTTAGCAGCGGCTCGCCCATGCCCATGAAAACCACGCCGCGGATCGGGCGCTCCGCCTCCGCGGCCACGAGGCGGTACTGCGCGAGGATCTCCCACGTCTTGAGGCTGCGCACGCCGCCCATGCGGCCCGTCGAACAGAAGTCGCAGGCGAGCGCGCATCCTACCTGCGAGCTGACGCAGAGCGTGTACTTCGCCGTTGGCAGGGCCTCGAGGGCGGCGGCCTCGCCAGCGCGGCGGCGCGCCTTGAGGTCGCGGGCGTCGGCGGGATCGGGCAGCGGGATACGCACGGTCTCGATGGCGTGACCGTCTGGCGTGCGGAAGAGGTACTTCACGAAGCCGTCGGCGGCGCGCCGGCGCTCGATGATCTCGAGGTCGGGCCACTCGGCGACGGCGGCGAGCGCCCCCGTCGCCGCCTTCGACAGGCCGCGCACGGCGCCATCCTCGATGCGGCCCGCGCCGTCGCGGTGGACGCGCGCGAACAGCCGCGCCGCGACGTCGGGCGGCGCGCCGAGGGGCGCGACGGCCTCGCGGAGCTCGTCGCGATCGAGGTTGCGCAGGTTCACGCGCGCCTTCTACGCCGAAACGGCGCCTCCGGCCAGCGGTGCCCCCGGGAGTCGCTGGCGCTCAAGCGGCGGCCTCGAGGTAGCGGAGCGCGTTGCCGCCTAGAAACTTGCCGAGCTGCGGCTCGCGCCAGCCTCGGCGCCACAGGAGCTCCGTGAGGCGCGGCAGATCGGCGGCGTCGCGCAATCCGCGCGGCAGGATCATGAAGCCGTCGAAGTCGGAGCCGAGGGCGACGCAGTCCTCGCCGCCAACCTTCGCGACGTGCTCGACGTGGTCAACGACGCGGTCGAGATCGCAGAAGGGTCCGCCGAGGTACGGCGACACGAAGATCACGCCGACGATCCCGCCGCGGCTCGCGACGGCGCGGATCTGATCGTCGTCGAGGTTACGCGGGTGCGGGTGAACACCCGCCGCGCCCGAGTGCGACGAGAACACGGGCGTCGCCGAGCGCTCGTGGAGGTCCCAGAAGGTCTTGCGGCTCGCGTGCGAGACGTCGAGGAAGATGCCGGCGGCGTTGCAGGCGCGCACGAGGGCGCGTCCGCGGTCCGTGAGACCGGCGTCGCGCGCCGGCTTCGTCCGGCACGACGTGCCGCAGGCGCTGTCGCGCTCCCACAGGGGCCCGACGAAACGCACGCCGCCCTCGACGAGGCGCGCGACGCCGGCGTCGACGTCGGGAAGATCGTCGAGCGCGTAGCTGCCCTCGACGCCCAGGAACAGAGCGACGCGCCCCGCGGCGCGCGCCGCGCGGATGTCGCCGGCCGAGCGCACGAGGGTGAGCGCGTCGGGGTGGGCCGCGACGAGCCGGCGCGCGCACTCGAGCTGTCGCCAGAAGCGGCGCTGGCGCGCGACGTGAAAGCCGGCGAAGAGCAGGCAGCCGAGCGCGTGGATGCCGCCCGCGCGGATGCGCGGGACGTCGAGATCCATGCGCAGCGGATTGTAGAAGGTCGCGGGGCCGTGGCGGCGCGTGAAGTCGTACGGCAGGTGCGTCAGCTTCGTGAGCGCATCGTTGTGCAGGTCGACGACGACCGCGTTCGCGTGGGCGGCGGCTGCCTCGGCACTGATCTCGACGGGGAATCCGCGCACGGCCGGACCGGCTACGGATTTCCGAACGGGTTCTTGAGCTCGGCGGGCGTCGACGGCGTTGCCTTGTCTGCGGGAGCGGCGGGCTCTCGTTCGACGCCGGCCTTCGACGTGATGTCGCGAACGACGTCGCCGCTCGAGCGGCGGGTCTTGCCGCGGGGGGCGGCGCGCACTCCCGGCTCGACGCGCGTCGAGGGCGCGGGCTTGCCGGCGGGCGTCGGAGCCGACCGGGTCGCGGCGGACGGCGCGGCGGTCTCCGTCACGGCGCTTCCCGTCTCGGCGCTCGCCGGCGCGCGAGGAGCCAACGAGCCAGACGAGGGCGCGGCGAACGCGGCCTTCGGCGGACCGGCCGGCGGCGTCGCGAGCGCAGCCGTCTTCGTCGACGACGGCCTCAACGCCAGAACGACGAGGGCCGCCACGATGGCCACGGTGATGACGACGCCGCCGAGCTTGAGGCCCGCGGCCTTGCGCACGACGGGCCGCTCGTCCTCGAACGCGCCGGGGGCCTGCCCACCCGGGCTCGCCGCCGGCGGCGCCGGCGGCGCCACGAGCTCGGTGCGCATCTG
>DATKFB010000304.1:0-3624 GCA_035544435.1 Polyangia bacterium | reverse complement strand
AACGCCACCCGTCCGCTCGAGTGCGATCTGCTCGTCGTCGACGAGGCCTCGATGCTCGACGTGCGCCTGGCCGCCGATCTCCTCGCGGCGCTGGCGCCCGCGACGCGCCTCGTGCTCGTGGGCGACGTCGACCAGCTCCCTTCGGTGGGGCCGGGGCGCGTCCTGCGCGACGTCATCGAGTCGCGCGCCGTTCCCACGGTGCGCCTCACCGAGATCTTCCGCCAGGCGGCCGAGAGCCTCATCGTCACGAACGCCCACCGCATCCACGAGGGCGAGCTGCCCGAGCTCGGCGCGCCGCCGCCGCCGGGGATCGGCGACGACAAGCGCGACTTCTTCTTCATCGAGGAGGACGACCCGATCAAGGCCGCGACGCTCGTGCGCGATCTCGTGACGACGCGCCTGCCGCGCCGCTACGGCCTGCAGCCGCACGACGTGCAGGTGCTTGCGCCCATGCACCGGGGCGAGCTCGGCGCGGGGAACCTGAATCTGCTGTTGCAGGAGGCGCTCACGGCGGGCGCGCCCGGCATCCAGCGCGGCGCGCGCCAGTACCGCGTGGGCGACAAGGTCATGCAGGTGCGCAACGACTACGACAAGGAGGTCTGGAACGGCGACATCGGCGTCATCGTGCGCGCCGAGTCCGCCGACGGCGCGGGCGCGCTTACCGTCCGATTCGAAGAGCGGGACGGCGACCGCGACGTCGACTACGACTCCGACGAGCTCGACGAGCTCGCGCTCGCCTACGCCGCCACCGTCCACAAGTCGCAGGGCTCGGAGTACGTCGCCGTCGTCGTCCCCGTGCACACGCAGCACTTCGTGATGTTGCAGCGCAACCTGCTCTACACGGCCGTCACGCGTGGCAAGCGCCTCGTCGTCCTCGTGGGGTCGCGCAAGGCCCTCGGCATCGCCGTGCGCAACGCCGACGTCTCGCTGCGCTGCTCCGGCCTCGCCCACCGCCTCGCGGCCCGGTGAGGGCGGGCGCGATCATCACGTCAGCGCTTCGAGGGCCTCCGCGTCGAGCTCGACGAGGTGCGGTGGGTTCGGTGTGTAGTCGGTGAAACGGAGCCAGGTCGGGCGGACGCGGACGTAGATGAGGCCCGGCCAGGACTGGCGTCCAGGGCCCTCGACGAACCGCTCGAAGTAGAGCGCTTTGAGGCGCTCGAGCTCGGCGCCCCGTGGCTCGTCGGCGACGCCCTCGACCTGAATGGTGACCTGGGCGTCGGCGTCGACGCTGCCGAGCACGAGGGCCGCCTGGGGCCGCGCGCGCAAGTTGGCGGCCTTGCGCGTGACCTCGAGGGTGTCGAAGAAGATCTCGAAGGCGTCGCTCACGACGACGCCCACGAGCGCGGCCTGGGGCGTGCCCGCGCCCGACACCGACGCCACGGTGGCGTGCCGCTCGGCGCGCATAGCGCGGAGGAGCTCGGCGCGGGTCATGCGCGGCCGGCGCGCGCGGCCGGCACGAGACCCTTCTCGAAGCAGCGGAACAAGCCCTTGCGAAACCGGACCTCCCCGACGTCCTCGTAACCGAGCGTCTGGTAGAGCCGCAACGACGGCGCGTTGCCCGTGAAGGCGTCGAGGCGAATCGCGGCGCAGCCGAGCCGGCGCGCCGCGAGCTCGGCGAAGGCCATGAGGTGTCGGCCGAGGCCGCGGCGCTGGCAGCGCGGGTCGACCATGAGCCGGTGAACGACGCCCACGTCGCGGCCCTCGAGGCGCCACGCGACGCCCGCGTACTCGGGCTCCTGGCGCTGGTCGACGACAAAGGCGCCCGCGATGGGGTGCCCGGGCATCGCGGCGATGTAGAGCGTGTCCGCGGCCACGTCGGCCCTCAGGGTCTCCTCGCTGGGATAAAGGTCGTCCCACTGGTCGATGCCGGCGCTCAGCATATGGGTCACGCAGACCCGCAGAAGCTCGAGGAGGCGCGGCAGATCGTCCTCGTGGGCGCGTCTCACCAGTACGCTCGGGGCTCGCATCGTTCATCGCCTCCTCCCCCCCGAAAGATTAACACCGCCAAGACCGCCGTCTCAGGCCAGTCGGGGCGTGACGGCCGTCGCAGGAAAAGTCGTTCGGCGTGCCACCCCGGGACGGCGTATAGTTCGCGCGCCCTCCTTGGCTTTGCCTCGATGATGTTGAAGTCCGTCTCCCGAGAGGCGCGGCTGCTCCTGAAGATCAGCTTTCTGACGACCTTCGCGGAGTCCATGCTCGTGCCGATGTACTCAGCCTTCACCGAGAAGGTGGGCGGGAGCATTCTCGACGCGGGCATCGCCTTCGCTGTGTTTTCGATGGCGACGGGCATCGTCATCACGCTCATCGGCACGCGGCCCTGGTTCCAGCTCCACGTCCGCTCGTGCCTCATGCTCGGCTTCCTCGCGTCGGCCTGCTGTGACTTCTCGTACGTCTTCGTCAACAACCGATGGCAGCTCTTCGCGGTGCAGGTGATCGCGGGCCTCGCGACGGGGCTCATCGAGCCCGCCTGGGACTCGCTCTTCACCGACGACATCGAGCACTCGTCGGCCAAGCACTGGTCGATCTGGGCGGGCGGCTCGCACCTCGTCGCGGGCGCCGCCGCCCTCATCGGCGGCCTCGTCGTCGCCTACTTCTCCTTCACGGCGCTCTTCCTCGCGATGTGCGCCATTGACAGCTCGGCCTTCATCGTCGCCTGGCGCGGCCGCGGCGTCGAGTCGTCATGAGCTCGGCGTGACGGCGACGGCCGTGCCGTAGGCCAGCACCTCGGTCACGCCGGTCGCGATCTCGTTGGCGTCGTACCGCATGCCCACGACGGCGTTCGCCCCCAGTGCCGCCGCGTGCCGCAGGCAGAGCTCGAGCGCGTCCCGGCGCGCGTGCTCGCACAGCTCCGTGTACACCGTGATGTTGCCGCCCACGAGGATCTGGAGGCCCGCCACGAAGTTCCCGATGACGGAGCGCGAGCGCACCGTGATGCCGCGGACGACGCCGAGGCTGCGCACGATCTTGTGACCGGGGATCTCGAAGGTCGTCGAGACCAGATCGGCCGGGACGGTGGGGAGGGTCGGGGCGAGGTCGCGGGCCATGGCGTCTCCTTTTTCAGGGCTCTCGGTTGGCGTGGGCGCGGGCCCGCGCCTTCTTGCGGCTGCGCATGTTGATGAGCTCGACGGCGAGCGCGAAGGCCATCGCGAAGTACACGTACCCCTTGTCGAGGTGGTGGCCGAAGGCGTCGGCGACGAGGAGGACGCCGATGAGGAGCAGGAAGGCGAGCGCGAGGACCTTCATGCTCGGGTACCGCGCGATGAAGTCGCTGATGGCGTCGGCGAAGACGAGCATGACGCCGACGGCGATCATCATGGCGGCGATCATGATGACGACGGCGCGCGCCATGCCCACGGCCGTGATGACCGAGTCGAGCGAAAAGACGATGTCGAGCAGGAGGATCTGCGCGAGCGTCACGCCGAAGCCGGCGCTGCCCGCGGTGGCCGATCCTTCGCGCTCCTCGCCGCCGTCCGCTTGCTCGAGGCGCTCGTTCAGCTCGAGCGTCGCCTTGGTCATGAGGAAGAGCCCGCCGCCCAGCAGGACGAGATCGCGCCCCGAGAGGCCGTGTCCGAGCAGATGAAAGAGCGGCCGCGTGAGGCTCATGATCCACGACAGCATCAGCAG
>DATKFB010000303.1:0-4062 GCA_035544435.1 Polyangia bacterium | reverse complement strand
GACGGAGACGTGCGCGGGCCCGAGCAGCGTCGCGAGCACGACGACGACGAGCGTGACGGGCAGTGCGAGCGCCCCTGCGACACGCGCCCGCGCGGGCGCCCGGTTGGTCGACGCGCGCGGCGACGCCCCGGCGTCGGCGGGCGGTCGATCGGACGAATTGTCGGGTGCACCCGCCAGACGTCCTTCGCGCTGGCCGGGCCGAATCTCAGTCGATGCGGGCGGCATGAAAAAACCCCTCGCTCCAAAGCGGGCGAAGGGCACGGGGCGCGGCAACCGCGCTGGCCGGCTCTCCGTCCGCGCGGAGAAGAAAGCATCGGCCTTCGGTAGGTCTCCTGGCTCGTGGGTTGGCGCCTCGACTCGAGGTTCGCCCCGCCTCTCCCCTTCCCCGAGCACCGATTCCCAACTTGGAATCGAAGGTCGAGTGGGTTCCGAGAGGCGGCTGTCCACATACAGTGGCGGGACCGCGCCGGCATCGCACCGGACTTCCCTGTTAGGCCCCTTTTGTCTCGGGGCACCGAAGGCATCTATTTAGTTGTCAGATAGGGGCATCAATCCACCCGCCGCGCGTCCCTGTCAAGCGACAACGGGCGGGGCCGCCGCGCCGCGCGCCCGAAGTGCGCTATCTTCGGGACATGTCGGTCGAGGACGTCGGCACCCTGACCGCGCCCGCGCCCACGGTCCCACCCCGCCCCGGGACGGTGCCGCCGGACGCTACGTGGAACGAGCTGTCGCTCGAGTGGGAGCTCGCGCCGCGCGACGCCGCGGGCCGCCCGCACGGCCTCGTGCGCGCCTGGCGCAGCGACGGCTCGTTATCGAACGAGTACGAGCACCGCGCCGGCCAACGTCACGGCTTCTTCCGCCGCTTCCACCCCGACGGCTCCGTGGCGCGCGAGGGCCGCTTCCTCGAGGGCGAGCAGCACGGCCTCACGATCGCGCACGGCTACGATGGCCCTGGACTCACGCCAGAGCCCATGCAGTCTTGCTGCGTGCCGCCGGGCGCGTGGCAGCTCCAGCACGAATGGGAGCGCGGCCGACTGCGCGAGACACGCTGGTACGACCGCGGGGGCGTCCACCTCCTGCCGAGCGGCGCGCCCCATCCGCTCCGCCCCGAAGGCGTCCCGCGGACCGCGTCGTTCGAGGAGCAGAGCGACCAGTGGGTCTACTACGAGTACGACGACGACGGCGTGCCGAGCGGCGCGTGGCTCCGCTGGAGCCGCGCGGGCGTCCTGCGCGATCGCGACGAGTACCTCGCGGGCAAGGCCCACGGCCTTTGGCAGCGCTGGGACGCCGACGGCGCGCTCACCCAAGAGGGGCAGTGGCGCGGCGGCGTGCGCACGGGACCCTATAGACGCATCGGCTTGCCCGCGGACTTCTACGCGGACGCGCGCGTGCACGAGGAGCGCGGACACTTCGACCGCGATCAGTCCGTGGGCGCGTGGACGCTGCTCGACGCCGCGGGCGCGCCGCTCGGCGCGTTCGATCTCGGCGCCGCGCTCGACGAGGCGGCGCTGTGCGCCTCGCCCGCGCTCGCCGACGCCACGACGCCGCCAGCCAAGCCGACCGACTGGCGCGACCTGGCGCGGGCGCTCGAGGCCGAGCGGCGCCCGGCCGAGGCGCTCGTCGCGTGGGCGCGCGCGGCCGCCGCGGCCGGCGACGCGTCGCCGCTGCGCGAGGCCCTGGCGCGCCTGGCGTTGCCCCGCAAGGCCGGTAGCGCGCTCGCGATGGCCACGGATCTGATCAAGCGCGCCGAGGGACGCCTCGACCTCGTCACCAACGGCCTCGTCGCGGGCGCCGACGCGGCCAGCCTCCTGCGCGCGCTCTCGTCGTCGCTCACGGACCGCGAGCCCGTCAGCCTCGAGCTCGTCGACGCCGCCCTCCTGCTCGCCCCCGAGCGCGCCGACTGCCACGTGACGCGCGCCCTCATCGCCATCCACCTCGGTCGACCCGAGGTGGGGCTCGCCGAGGCCGCCGCGTTGCCCCCCGACTACGAACAGCAGCGCTCCTTCCTCGAGGGCTACGTCCGCGTGATCTTCTCGCGCTTTCCCTTCGTGCCCGCCGGGCTCGAGATCCGGACGACGTTTCCCGACGTTCCGGCGGGGCCCGAGCAGCCGCTCGAAAACGTACGCACGCAAATCCAGAAGTACGCGACGCGCCTCGCCCGCGTGCGCTCCGCGGTCGTCGCGCGCATGCCCCCCGGCGCCGCGCCGCCGTGGCTGCCGCCCGATCCATCGGCGCTGCTGCCGGACGGCGCCGTGCCGCTCGAGACCTGGGACTTCGACGAGATCGTCGAAGACGACACCGGGCCCGCGGATCCGGGTGCGGATCCGGGCGCAGGGCCGCCGCCGCCAGAAGCCAAGCTCGTGACCGTCGACGAAACGCTGACGATCGAAGCCTCGACACCGCTTCCGACTCTGCTGCGGCAGGCGCGACGCGACTGGACGGGCCTGTGCTGGATGTGTTGGGGCGTCGGCCTCGATCGCGTCGCCCTCCCCGCGGCGATTGCTGCGCGCCCCGACTTCGGCGCAGCCGCCGGCCTGTCGATCGAGCGACTCTGGCGCTGCCGCGATCGAGTCATCACGTGCGGTCTGCGCGCCATGACCCAGGGCGTGCCGGGATTCGAATGGGAGGGCATCGACATCGATCTCGTCCCCGCCCTCCTCGCCGAGATCGCCGCCGACGAGTTCCGTGAGATGCGCGCCGTCTTCTACTGGCTGTGCGACGCGGGCGTGCAATCCCCCTGGCAGGCCAACGTGCGAACGCTCGACTGAGCGTCCCCTCCTCGGGTCCTCGTCGTCGCCGACGCCGCGCGGGCGCGACGGGTCACGGCGACGCGTGCGATTGGAGCCAGGCGTCGACCTCGGCGATCTTCGCGGCGGGCCCTCTGGCCGTCGCGAGCTCCTGGCGCGCGTCACGCGCCGCGACCGTCGCGCGCGACCGATCGCGTGGGGTCTCCCACATTGCGCGCGCAAGCAGGAATCGCGCCTGCGCGCCGGCCGGGCGATCCTGCTTGCCGAGGATCTCCGGCGCGCCTTCGAGCAGCGCGCGCGCCTCGGCAGGCTGCTTTTCGCCCAAGGCGACGCGTGCGAGATCGAACCGCCCGTAAGCGATGAAGAAGGGGCTGGCGTCATTCTTCTTCCAGATGGCGACCGCGCGATCGAGCGCTTTGCGGGCGTCGCCATAGCGCCCGAGCGCCGTCAACACCTCTCCGTAGTCGAGCAGGGCCATTGCGCCCTGCGCGCTCTCGGGGCCGAGCACGCTCTCGAACGTGTCGACCGCCCGGGCCGCATACGGCTCGGCGTCTACGTCGCGTCCGAGCTCGTGCAGCGCAAGGCCGACGTTCATGGCGGAAATGGCCGTGTCTGGATGCCTCGGCCCGAGCGCCTGCTCCTTGAGCGCGAGCGCCCGCTGCTGCTCCCGAACGGCCTCGGCGTCCTTGCCTTCAATCTGATAGACGACGCCCCACCCCATGAGCGACTGCGCCTCGAACAGCGGGTGATCCGGCAAGCGTCGGAGGATGGCGTCGCCGTATCGCAACCAGCGACGGGCGGACTTGTTGTCGCGCAAGCGATCGGCGTAGAGCAGGGCCACGAAGCTCGATGCCTCGACGGCGATCTCGTCATGTCGCGAGGTCTCCGCGGCGAAGGTCGCCTCCTCGAGCGCTTCGATCGCAGCCGCGGCATCGCCGCAGAAATTCCCGGCGCGACCGCTCACGTAGTACGCCTCGGCCTCGAGCGGCGCGTAACCCACCTCCTTGGCGGCGCGCAGGGCCACCGCGGCGGCGGCGACCGCCGGCGTACACTGGCCCGCGTCGCCCAGCGCCCGCGCCTTGGCGAGGTCGGCGCGGATCGCGTCGACACGTTCGCGCGCCTTCCGATCGGACGGCGGCTGGACGACGCTGCGGAGCATCTCGACATCGGCGCACGCCTCGAGGCTGGGCAGCGCGCCGGCCGCGTTGGCGGCGTTTTCGATGACGCCGGCCTCCGCGTTGAGGAGGACGTCGGTGAGCGCCTTGACGCCCCCGAGGCGCTGCCCGAGACAGGCCATTCGCAGATCGAGGACCTC
>DATKFB010000302.1:0-3288 GCA_035544435.1 Polyangia bacterium | reverse complement strand
TACCACGGCCCCGGTCAGCTCGTGGGTTATCCCATCCTCCGGCTGCGCGGCGGCCTCGTGTCCCACCTCGAGGCCATGGCGGGCGGCCTCGCGGCGATGCTCGCTTCCTTCGGCATCACCGCGACCTTCAGGCGCGACGCGCCGGGGCTGTGGATAGATCGCGGCAAAGGGAATCCTCTCGCCAAGATCTGCGCCTTCGGCGTGCACGTCCGGCACCGCGTGACGATGCACGGCTTCGCGCTGAACGTCTCGACGGCGCTCGACGCGTTCGACCTCATCGTGCCGTGCGGCCTGCGCGACGTCGCCGTCACTTCGATGCGCGCGCTCACGGGCGACGCGCCCACGCTCGCGGCGCTCGCGCCGCGAGCCGCCGCCGCGCTCGTGGACGCGTTCGGTGTATCGTTCAGGGAGCGTGCCCGCGCGAGCGCTGCCGACGAAGCGCCAAAGAACGAATGGTCAAGACGCCATTGCATTGGCGATTCGGATCACTAGAATGGATCGTGCGTGAAGCGCTCGATGAATCCTCGGGTCATCGTCATCTTCAATCGTGACTTCGAGGGCGCCGAGGCCGACCCGGAGAACAAGGCGCGCGAGGATATCAAGGGGATCGCCGAGCATCTCGTCGAGATCCTGGACGGCGCGGGCTTGGCCACGGGCGCGCTCGGCGTCACGGGAGACGTCTTCGGCGCCGTCGTGGCGATCAAGGCGTTCGCGCCTGACGTCGTCTTCAACCTGTGCGAATCGATCGGCGGCGACAACCGCTTCGAGCCCCTCCTGCCGCTGCTGCTCGATCGGGAGGGCATCGCCTACACGGGCTCCGGTCCGCTCACGCTCGGGCTCTCGCTGCACAAGCACAAGGCCAAGGAGATCCTGCGCGCCCGCGGCGTCCCCACGCCCGCAGCCGCCTACGTCACGGCGTCCGACCAGGTCGCCGGGATCTTCAAGGCGCCAGACGGCTCGAGCGCGGCCCTCCCGTTCCCGCTCATCGTCAAGCCGGCGCGCGAGGACGCCTCCGTGGGTATCCACAGCGACTCCGTCGTGCACGATCGGGCGGCGCTCGCGCGCCGCGTGACGCACGTGCTCTCGCACTACCGCCAGCCGGCGCTCGTCGAGCGATACGTCGAAGGCCGCGAGATCTATGTCTCGATGCTGGGCCGGCCCACGGGCGCCCCGCAGATCTTTCCCTTTTACGAGATCGACTTCTCGCTCATGCCTCCCGACCGCCCGCGCATCGTCTCCTTCGACGGCAAGTGGGTCGAGGGCTCGGACGAGTTCATCGGCACGAAGCCGGTGCCCTGCGTCGGTCTGCCGACCGCGCTGCAGGCGCGCATCACCGAGGTCGCGCTCGCGGCCTTCGAGGCCATGGAGGTGCGCGACTACGCGCGGCTCGACGTGCGGCTACCCGCGAGCGGACCCGACGCGGGCACGCCGTTCGTCATCGACGTCAATCCGAACTGCGACCTGTCGGACGGAGCGGGCGGCTACTCGAAGGCCGCGGCCGCGGCGGGCCTCGGCTATGATGAGGTGATCCGGCGCATCGTCGATCTCGCGCTCCTGAGACGTCCCCATGCAGACACGATCCCCCTCGCTCCTCGGTCTCGCGCCGCGCGGCGGGACGGAGAGGCCCCAGCGGTGGTCCCCGCCACGCGAGGCGGCTCCGAGGCGCGCGCCCCGCGCCGACGCGCGCGCTCGGGCTGACGTCGCGCGCGAGCGCGACACGGCCGCGTCGTGGGGTGTCGGTCGCCGACCGTCGCCGCACCTCCGGCCGTTCGTCCTACCCGTCTTGCCGGTGGTCTTCGCGATCCTCCTGCCTTCGTTCGGCTGCAAGCGGGAGCCGCCGCCCGTTCCGAAGCCGCGCCTGACGCTCTTGGGCGCCGTCTCCGTCCGCGATCTCACTCCGCCCGATGAGGCGCCCGCGCGCCTCGACGTCGAAGGCCTCGAGCGAGCGCTGCGCGCGCGGCTGCTCGCGACGGGCCTGTTCGCGGTCGAGGCGGCCGACGCCGGCGCGCCGAACGGCGTCACGCGGGTCGAGGTCCGGGCCGCCGTCGACAACGCCGAGGTGGCGGAAAAGGGGCTGGCCCGCGCCCACGTCCTCGTGCGCCTCGAGACGCGCCCAGAGGGCGTGCCGGGTGCCATCTCCGAGGAGCTCGAAGGGGCGGGCGAGGAGAAGTACGCGGTTCCTCGTCCGTCCAAGCCCGGCGTCCCAGGGCCAGGCGCGCCGCATACGCTCTACGACGGGCTCGTCAGGCGCGTCGCGGGCGATCTGTTCTCGGAGCTCGCGGCGCGGCGCCATCTGCGCCAAGGCGCTCCCGAGGCGCTGCGCGCCGCGCTCACGGCCGACGGCGGCGAGCTGCGCATCGAAGCGATCCGCGCCGTGGGCGAGCGTCACCTCGCGAGCGAAGCCTCGGTTTTGCTGCCCCTCCTCGACGATCCCGATGAGCCGACGCGCGACGCCGCGCTCGGAGCGCTCATCGCGCTTGGCGACCGGCGCGCCGTAACCGCGTTGACCCGCTCGCGCTCGCTGCACGATCGTCGCGAGCTCAGCAAGATCATCGAAGCCGTCTCCATCCTCGGCGGGCAGGAGGCCGACGACTACCTGAGCTTCCTGGCCGGCTCCCACGACGACGAGGAGATTCGGGCCGAGGCCACCGCGGCGCGCGCGCGCCTCTTGCGCCGCGCCGACGCCACGGCCAAGGGCCCGTGAACACCCGGGAAATGGGGCGATCCGTAGGTGCGTCAACGCCCGCGCAAAGCCGCCAACCTTGGTCGTCAGATATATTTTTTCTTTAAATAGCGGTAGTATAGCCCGATGACGGTCGCCAATTTTGTTGACGGCGCCGGACGGGAACCAGTCCCGTTGCTCGACAGCCGCTACGTCGCCCGCCGCAAGCTCGGGCGAGGGGCGAGCGGCGAGACGTTCACGGCCGAGGACGCGGCCACGGGCGAGAAGCTGGTCGTCAAGCTGTTCGACCAGGCGTCCGGGGCGACCGCGACGGACGAGTTTCGACAGCTGCTCTCGGTGGCTCACCCGAACGTGGTCCGCGTTCGCGACATCGGCCGCGCAGCTGACGGGCGCGCCTTCGTCGTCACCGAGCTCGTCCCGGGCGCGGAGCTCGCCAGCGTTGCGTCGATTGTCGACACGGGCGAGCGGCGGCGCGCCTTCGAGGGCGCAGCCGCGGCGCTCGCCGACGCGCTCGCGCACCTGCACAGCCGCGGCGTCGTCCACGGAGACGTGTGCCCGGCGAACGTCCGCCTCGACGCGAAGGGCCGCGCTGTCCTGCTCGACTT
>DATKFB010000301.1:0-4752 GCA_035544435.1 Polyangia bacterium | reverse complement strand
GCGCTGCATCCGGCGAGCTCTTCGTGTACAGCAAGAGGGGCGGGATGACGGTCGTGTGCGTCTCGGTCGCGAACACGGTGTGCGAGACCCAGAGCGGCACGAGCGCTCCGGCGTAAGCGAAGCGCGACGTCGAGGAGTGGTGCCAGCCGAAGAGCGCCGTCATGAACGTGCCCCGCTTCTGGCCGTGCGCTTCGTAGAAGAGAGGCATGAGGCCGGTCGCCCCGGACCCATCGGACGGATCGGACGAGTGCCACAAGACGGGCAGGAGGCCGAGCGTGCGCGCCGTGCCGTGAGCCGACCAGTAGAGGGGCCCCACAAGGAACCACGACGTCTTGGGCGACGAGTCCGCGAAGTGCCAGAAGATCGGGAAGACGACGGCGTGGCGCTTGCCCCCGGCGCTGCCCGCCCACCAGAGCGGAAACAGCGTCGTGCTGCTCCCCGACGGACCGCTCGAGTGCCACAGCAGCGCGAGCAGCAGCCGTTCCTCGTCGGTCTTGAAATCGTGAGCGTGGAAGAACAGCAGCGGCGGGATCACCGTGAGGCTCCGCTCGGCGTTGCGCGCGTGGAACCAGAACGGGACGAAGCCCGTGTCGTGGACGCCCGGAGCGACGTGGTCGTACCAGGGGCCGACGACGGTCGTCGAGCGGTCGGGGCCCGTCGAGCGCCAGAAGAGCGGCACCAGGGCGTCGACGCGCGTGCCGTCGGTGCGCCGCTGGCGGAAGAAGCTCGGGAAAACGTACGTGTCGGTCTCCTTGTCGTCTTCGTAGTGCCCGACGAGGGGGAAGAGCACGCGGCTCTTGTGGCCGGGGCCGTCGAGCGCGAAGAAGGGTCCGAATTGCCGCGTGCGCTCGCCCGTGGCGCGGCGTGAGACGTCGGCGTAAAGCAGCGGCACGAAGCGCGCGTGGAGATCCTCGTTGTCGAACCAGAAGTACGGGCCGAAGAAGCCCGCCGAGCGACGAGGACCGCGGGCCGAGAAACCGACGGGCGTCACCAGCACGTTCGTATAGACGTCGCGGTGGTAGTAAAAGAGGGGCAGGAAGACGCGTGTCGTCTCGTCGCTGCCGCCAGGCCGCGCGCCGCCGCGGAAGAAGAGAAAAGGGAAGACGGCCGTCGTCGTCTCGTCGCCCCACGCGCGGTGCCAGAAGGGACCCACGACCGTAGTCGAGCGCTGCTGCGAGGAGTCGCGGAAGTGCCAGAGCACCGGGAAGAGCACGAAGTGCGAGCGCGTCGCGCCCGACCGCGCGTAGACGATGGGGACGATAGGGCCGAGCCCCAGGCTCCAGCCGTCGCGGTCGCGGTGGAAGTACCCGAGGGGCGTCGCCGTCGTCGAAGTCCCCGCGCGCTCGCTCGCGAAATGCCAGAAGAGCGGGAACTGGAAGGCGTAAGAGCTCCCGTCACGCGCCCCGAAGAAGGTCAGCAACGGAGGAAGGCCGCCGGCGTGGCCGCGCTCGTCGCGGTGCCAGTAGAAGAGCGGCGCGACCACCGTCGTCGTGTCGCGCGCGTCCGCCCAATGCCAGAACAGAGGCGCCACGACGGCGTGCGATCGCCCCGCGTTGTCGCCAAAGAAGGCGAACGGGAACAGGCCCGCGCTCCAACCGCCGTTCTTGAAGTCGCGCCAGTAGGCCCAAAGGGCCGGGAAGACGCCGAAGACCGTCGTCGTGTCGCGCGGCCCCGCGCGGTGCCCGAAGAAGGGCAGCAGCGCCGTCGCCGTCGCGCCGGTCGCGGCATCGCGGAAGTGCCAGAAGATGGGCAGGAGCGCGTGCGTCGTCCCTTGGGGATCGCTGCGCGTGTAGACGAGCCCCGCGTAAAGCCCCGTCGTCGAGTCCTCCGCGTAGGAGTGATGACGAATGAACAGCGGCGTGACGACGTGCAGTTGCCGCACGGGATCGTGGCGCCAGAAGGTCAGGAGGGGCAGCAACGTGAGCGTGCGCGAGCGCGCGTCGTCGTCCCAGCTGCCGCCGCCGATGGGCGACACCCACAACGTGCTGCGGCCGTGCGCGGTCTGCTGCCAGTAGAGGAGGGGCACGAGCATCTTGAAGGCCGTGCCGGCCTTGTCGTCGCGGCCGCTCCACCAGACGGGAAACAAGGTATTGAACGTCCAGGTCGCGCGGCGCGCGTGGAACCACAGGCCCGCGAGCGTCGTGTCGCTGTTGGCCGAGCCATAGCTCCACACGAGCGGGAACACGACGGTCGAGCGGTCCTCGCCCTCCCGGAAGTCCCACAGCAGCGGGAAGAAGACGTGATAGCTCGAGAGGGTCTTCCGTTCGCTCCCCCACCAGTAGAGCCACAGGGCGGCGCCGCTGCGGCTGTTCTTGGCCCACGACGCGTACCCGAGCCAGGTCGCGAAGGTCCCGCCCGTCGGGTGGCTGCTGCGGAAGTAGAGGGGCAGGACGAGCTGGCGAGAGACGTCCTTGTTGCGCCAGAAAAAGTTCAGGGGCAGGACCCACGTGAAAGAGCCGTCCGGTGCGCTCGAGCGCGCGACGAAGGGCGCGACGACCGTCACGACGTGGCGCGTGACGTAGTTCTCGAAGCGCCAGAAGAGCGGCGCGACGACGAGCGCGCGGCCGCGCGGGCTCCACGTGTGCCAGTAGATCGGCGCGAGCGCCGTGTAGCCCGAGGGGCCGCGCTTCGACCAATAGAGCCCCGCGATCTCGCGGAAGCTGCCGTCCCGGTAGTAGAGGTAGAGGATGTTCGTCGAGGCCTGAATCGCCTGGCAGGTTCGCTGCTCGCAGATGGTCTCGTCGGGGCAGTCGTCGTCGCTCTCGCAGGCCTTGGCGACGCGCGGGGCGCCCGAGGCGGCGGAGGGCACGGTGGACGCAGGGGCCGGCTTCGCCTCGGCGACGCGCGGCGACGCGACGCGGATCGGATCCAGCGGCAGGCGCGCCGCGGTCGCGTCCGCTCGCCGGAACGGATCGAGCCCCTGGCCCGCGCTCGCCGACGCGGGCCCGGAGGCCGCGCCGACGACGCCGACGACGAGCAAGAGACCAGCGAGCCGGACGCCGGTCACGAGGGCAGGGCGTCCGTCATTGCGGCGGCAGCATCTTCCATTCGCCGTTCTCGCGCACGAAGGCGATCTCACCGGTGTCGCTCTCGTCGCCCTTCTGGCGCAGGACCTTCAAGGTCGCCGTCTCGCCCTTGGTCGAGGAACCCTTGATCTGGAACTTCGTGCCCTCGATCTCCTTCTGCATCTTCTTGAGGCCGCCCTGCGCGTCGCCGACGCCCATCTGCGTCGCGAGCATGCCCTGGTACATGAGGGCGTAGCAGTCGATGATCTTCTCGACGGCGCCGTCGGAGAGCGCCTTGCGCCAGCGCTCAAAGGTCTTCTCGGGCGTCGAGAACTCCGGGCGCGCGGGCGGAAGCTGGAACGAGATGCTGCGGATCTTCTCCTTGGGCAGCTTGATGGTCTGGCCGTTGGCCTCGACGCTGTAGACGCCGTCATAATAGTGGATGACGCGCCCATTGACCTTCGTCTTGTCGACTAGCTCGATGACCTCGGCGCGCGCCGGCCCGGCCAGGGCGTCAACCAGCAGCACGGCGGTCAGCGCCAGGAAAACCGTGGCGACAGCGGGGGCAGAGGTCGGTCTACGCATGCTCATCTCCCGGGCCCTTGGACCCTGCGGGCCTAGGCCGAGATGCCCGGCGCCGGGAACTTCGCGCACAGGTCTCGCACCTCGGCGCGAACCTTGGCGGCGCTGTCGTCGGTGGGGTTCGAAATCACGCGGTCAATCCAGGCGGCGATTAGCTTCATCTCGGGCGCACCCATGCCGCGGCTCGAGACCGAGGGCGAGCCGAGCCGGATGCCCGAGGGGTCGAAGGGCTTGCGCGTGTCGTAGGGGACGGCATTGTAGTTGAGCTCGATGGCCGCCTTGTCGAGGGCGCGCGCAGCGACCTTGCCCGGCACGTTCTTGTTCGTGAGGTCGATGAGCATGAGGTGGTTGTCGGTGCCGCCGGAGACGACCTCGTAACCCTTTGTCATGAGCTCGGCCGCCAGCACGCGCGCGTTGACGACGACGCGCTTCGCGTAGTCCTTGAAGGAAGGCTGCGCCGCCTCCTTGAGCGCCACGGCGAGGGCCGCCGTGTTGTGGACGTGCGGCCCCCCCTGGATGCCGGGGAACACGGCCTTGTCGATGGCCTGCGCGTGCTCGGCGCGACACAAGATCATCCCGCCGCGCGGCCCACGCAGCGTCTTGTGCGTTGTCGTCGTGACGACGTCGGCGTGAGGCACCGCCGAGGGATGGACGCCGCCCGCGATGAGCCCCGCGATGTGCGCGATGTCCGCGCAGAAGCGCGCGCCCGCCTCGCGCGCGATGGACGCCATGATCTCGAAGTCCCACAGGCGCGAATAGGCGCTGCCGCCCGCCCACAAGAGCGCGGGGCGCTCCTTCTTGGCGAGGTCGCGGATCTCGTCGTAGTCGAGGCGGCCCGTGTCCTTGCGGATGCCGTAGGGCACCGACGTGAAGTACTTGCCCGAGATCGAGACGCTCCAGCCGTGCGTGAGGTGGCCCCCCATGGGCAGCGCGAGCCCCATGACCTTGTCGCCCGGCTTGAGGAAGGCCAGGTAGACGGCGAGGTTGGCCGGAGAGCCCGAGTACGGCTGCACGTTGGCGTGCGCGGCGCCGAAGAGGGACTTGGCTCTGTCGATCGTCAGCTGCTCGAGCGGATCGACGAACTGCTGTCCCTCGTAGTACCGCTTGCCCGGATAGCCCTCGCTGTACTTGTTCGTGAAGACCGACGACGAGGCCTCGAGCACGG
>DATKFB010000300.1:0-16922 GCA_035544435.1 Polyangia bacterium | reverse complement strand
GCCTGGAGCTGCGCGCACGGCCTCGGCCGCTGGCAGCGCGACTGCGGCTGCAACTTCAACACGGCGGCGGGCTGGAACCAGAAGTGGCGCGGGCCGCTGCGCTTCGCGCTCGATCTCGTGCGCGACGCGGCCGCGGCGTTCTACGAGGACGCCGCGGCGGAGCTCCTCGTCGATCCCTGGGGCGCGCGCGACGCCTACGGCGAGGTCGTCGACGGCTCACTCGCCGCGCGCGACGCCGCGCTCGCCGCGTTCGCGACGCCGGCGCTCCTGGCGGGCGGCGAGGCGGCTCGAGATCGAGCGCGGCTCCTGCTCGAGCTCCAGCGCGCCACGCTGCTCATGTACGCGAGCTGCGGCTGGTTCTTCGACGACATCGCCGGCCTCGAGGGGTCGCTCGTCATTCGCATGGCGGCGCATGCCCTCGATTTGTTCGAGCAGGCCGGCGGCGCGCCGCCCACGCGCGACGTCCTCGCGGCCCTCGCCGAGGGCAAGAGCAACCGCGTCGAGGACGGCACGGGCGCCGACGTCTTCCGGCGCGTCACGGGCGATCGCGTGACGCCCGCGCGCGCCATGGGCCGCGCCGCGCTCGGCGTCCTCGTCATGGCGGGCGCGCCGTCCGCGCCCGGTTACGAGGTCGAGCTCGCGCCGCTGCCGTCACCGCGCGGCGTGCTCGTGGCGCGGGCGCACGCGCGCAACCGCCGCACCGGGCGCCGCGACGAGGCCGACGTTGAGGCCACGGCGCGTGTGAGCCCCGGGCCGACCTTCGAGGTTCGCGTCGGCGACGAGCGCATGACGCTCGCCGGCCTCGGCGACGACGCGCGCAGCGCCATCGTCATGGAGGCGCTGCCGGCGCTCGTGGCCGAGGCCGGCAACCTCGACGTCGCGCGGCTGATTCGCGTCGCGGCGCGTGACATGCCGCCCGAGCGGGACACGCCCGTGGGCGTCGCGCGCCGGGCCCTGCTCACGCGCGTCATCGTCCGGTTGCTCAGGCCGGGCGCGGGGCCGCTCTCGGACGAGGCCGTGCACATCGCGAGCGATCTCGTCGAGGCCGCCGACCTGCCGCCCGGGGGCCCGGATCGCCGCGAGCTCGAGGAGCTCATCTGGGAACGCCTCGGCGATGGGAAATCCTCGCCGGCCCTGCGGGGGCTCGCGCTCAAGCTGGGCTTCGCCCCGGCCGCCCTCTCCGCCGCAATCGAGAATTCGTGAATCTTTCGGGCTGCGCCGTGCGGCAGGGCCGTTTTCTTCGCTTTTTCGAGTGAGCCCGCGGCGCGCTTTTCTGGGGGGCCGCGCGGTGTATATTTCGGGGCCGTGAAGGAACAAGCGAACGGTAAGTACGAACGTTTTCGTCCCCTCGCCACCGTATCGAGATGCGAGCGTCACGCCGCCTCGGCGCCGCTATTTGCGTTGGCTCTGCTCGCCACGTTATCCACATTGGTCGCGTTGGCGGCGAGCGGTTGCGCCGACGGGCCCGGCGGCGGAGGGAACCTCCGCGTCAAGCGGATCTCTATGGTGGCTCAGCCGCCCGGGAACGTGGCGGCCTACTTCAGCGTGTACACGAAGGAGGGTGCGCCCGTCACCGACCTCGACACGCCGAACTTCAAAATCTACGAGAACAACAAGCTCGTCTCGGAGAAGAAGGCCAAGCGCGCCTTGCTCGAGACGAGGCCCGTCGAGGGCGTGTACCTGCTCGTGCTGCTCGACGTGAGCGGCCCGTACGTCGACGGCGAGGACTTCCCCGACATCGTGACCGCAGTGGGACATCTGGTCTCCACCGTCGAGAAAACTGGCGAGGCGGCCGTCAGTGTCTTCGACGGCGAGGACGAGATCATTCCCATGCTCGGTTTCGGCGCCTCGGGCGAGAAGGCCGCGCTCGAGTCGATTCGCCACTTTCGCCCGCGCAACCGCAACGGCAACTTGCACGGCGCGATTGTGCAAGGCCTCGACCTGCTCGAGAAGCAGCTCGACACGGCGACGGCGCCGTTTCGCTATGCGACGCTCGTCGTCGTCACGGACCGCGTCGACATCGCGAAGAAGGTGCCGCTCGACACGGTCAAGAAGCGCGTCGCACAGACGCCCGTCGACGTGCAGATCGTTGCCTTCGGTCCCAAGACCAACCGGCCCGCACTCGAGCCGCTCGCGCGCCCGGGCGGACTCTTCATCTCGGAAGAGCCGAAGGACTTCACGAAGGGCCTCGTCGCGATCGGCAAGAAGCTCGACGACGCCGCCAACGCTCGCTACCTGTTCTCGTACTGCACGAACAAGCGAGAGGGCAAGCCGACGCTCACGCTCGTCATCGAGACGCCGGACGATCGCGGCCGCATCGTCTACAAGTTCGACGCCGCTAACTTCAGGAGCGGCTGCTCCGCCAAACACCGCCCTCTCTTCGAGAAGGCGGCTCTCGGCAAGGGCGAAAAAGAGGGCGACGAAGCGCCCTGAACACCCTCCTTAGAGCTCTGACTCGGCGCCCGTGGCGCCGAAGCCCACGAGCTCCATAAGGCCGGTCTTGCTGACGGGCGCGGCGCGCACGACGCCCGACAACGGTACCGACGGGTGGGAGCACACGACGCTGGGCGTCTGCCACGGGCCCCAAGGCCCCGGCGTCTGGACGCTAAAGCAGCCGATGAAATGACCGGCGGGGACGCGCACGTCGTCCTTCTCCTGGCTCTCGATCGACATCGCGAGCAGGTCGAGCGAGGCGCGGTACCGCGCGCGCGCCTCGAGCAGGGTGCCGGGATCGACGTCGACGGGCGCGCCGCGCCCCTTCTTGATCCGCAGCGCGCGGATCTCCATCCCGGCCGGGTCGCGGCCGGAGGGCATCGCGACGAGCAGCTTCGTGGCCTCCCGACCCTGATACGTCTCCGTGACGATCTCCAGCCAGTAGCCTCCGCTCTCTTGGCCGACGAGCTTGTACGTCACGAGCGAGGCGCGGCCCTTGTCGTCGGTGAGGCGGTGCTCGGTCCACTGCCCGACGACGAAGGCCATGGGCAGGAACGTCTCCGACGGGGGGAAAGTCTCCTCGGACATGGGGAGCTGCGCGAGATGTCGCTCGAGGTCGGCCCTGGCGGCCGGATCGGTCGTCGCGCCGCACGCGGCGCAGAGGGCACCCGCGGCGGCGACGGCGAGGAACGAGGCGAGGCGGAGTCGGCGAGGACGCATGGCGCTCCTAATCGGTCGATCGATCGGTTGTGGGCGGAACTATACCGTGGCCGGTTCGAGGAAGCTGCGCAGGTCGCTCTCGCTCACGCTGGGCTCGCCGCCCGCGACGTCGTCGAGGCGGCCCTGCACGATCCAGTCCTCGAGCTCGTCGGCGAGCGTGTAGAGGTGCTCGAACCCGTCGACGACGAAGAGCAGCGGCTGATAGTGGTCGATCTCGAAGGCCTGGTTGACGACGCGCTCGATCGAGAAGGGCTCGCGCGCGACGTCGGGGCTCTCGATTGAATGGGCGAGCTCGCCGAACGACGAGAGCAGCCCGCTGCCGTAGGCCTTGAGGGCGCCGTCGCCGGGCGCGCGCATGAGGCCGAACTCGATCGAGAACCAGAAGAAGCGCGACATCGCGCGGATGTTGCTCGTGAGGCGGCGCAGCTTCTCGTGCTCGTCGGAGATGCGCGAGGCGATCTCGGCGGCCGCCGCCGCGCACTCGCCGAAGCGCACGAGCGCGTCGGCGAAGGCGCGGTCGGTGTGCATGGGCACATGGCCCGCGACGTCGTGGAAGATGTCGGGCTCGGGCAGGTACTCGAGGTGCGCGCCGTCGCGGATCGTCACCGTCGTCGGGAACTCGCGCCGGCGCAGGCAGTCGAAGAAGACGTAGGACGGCACGTAGCCGCTCACAGGCCGCGCCACGAAGCCCGTGAGCGGCTTCATGAAGCGGTTGACGTCCTCGAGGCGCGGCACGCGATCGGCGGGCAGGTGCAGCGTCTCGAGGCCGTGCAGGTAGCGGTGGTTTGCGAACCGCTCCCAGCGATCGTGCATGCGCGCGAGCAGGCGGCTCCAGGTGGCGTGGTTCTCGGGCGAGTAGAGCTCGTACGGCTGGTGGATGTAGACGTCGCCGTGCGCGCGCGCCTGTTCGATGAACGCGGCCTTCGTCGTCGTGAGCCCGCTGCCGGGCGGAAGAGCGTGAGCGGCGGTCGTCATGTGCGGCCCCGCCTCAATTATAGGCCTTCTAGACGTGAATGCCGTCGTGGACGATGCCGTTTTTCGGGACGATGATGAGGCCCTCGCGGATGTAGTAGCCCTCGGCGTCCATTTCCTTGACGTCCTTTTCGTTGACGAGCCGCACGCCGCGCCCGATGCGCGCGTTTTTATCGATGATGGCGTTCTCGATGACGGACTCCGAGCCGATGCCGAGCGGTGGCACGCCGCGCGCCACGCTGGCGTTCATCTCGGCGAGCGTCTCGTAGTGATCGGCGCCGATGAGCAGGCTGTTCTTGATGGTCGTGCCGACGCCGACGCGGCTGCGGATGCCGACGACCGCCCGGTTGATCTTCGCGCCGTGCATGATGCAGCCCTCGCAGATGAGGGCGCTCTCGATGTCGCAGCCCTCGACCTTCGACGCCGGCAGGAACCGCGGGTTCGTGTAGACGGGGTGGGCGGCATCGTAAAAATCAAAAGGCGGGATGGCGTCGCACAGCGCGAGGTTGGCCTGGAAGTACGAGCGGATCGTCCCGACGTCCTCCCAGTAGCCGCGGTACACGTGGGCCTGCACGCGAAGGCGCGGCACAGCGTCGGGGATGACGTGCCGGCCGAAGTCGACGAGCTGCGGGTTCGACAACGACTGCTCGAGGATCTCGCGCTTGAAGATGTAGATGCCCATGGACGCCAGGTACCCGCTCTCCCCGTCGGGCAGCTTCGAGAGGAGGCGGGGCAGGCGGCTCGCGGGCGGCTTCTCGTCGAAGTGCACGATGCGTCCCGTGTCGTCCATCTTGAGGATGCCGAAGCCCGCCGTCTGGTCGACGGCCACGGGGATGACCGCCACGGTGGCGTCGGCGCCGCTGTCGCGGTGGGTCTTGAGCATCTGCCGGTAGTCCATCTGGTAGAGCTGGTCGCCCGAGAGGATCAGCATGTCGTGCGCGCTCGTGCGGCGCATGTGACGAAGGCTCTGGCGGACGGCGTCGGCCGTTCCCTGGAACCAGTTGCCGCCCTCCTCGGTCTGCTCGGCGGCGAGGACGCTCACGAAGCCCGACGAGAAGATGTCGAACTTGTAGGTCATGCCGATGTGCTTGTTGAGGCTCTCGGAGTTGAACTGCGTGAGCACGAAGATGTGCCGCAGGTTCGAGTTCAGGCAGTTGCTGATGGGGATGTCGATGAGGCGGTACTTGCCGCCGATCGGCACGGCCGGCTTCGAGCGCTTGAGGGTCAGCGGGAACAAGCGCGTCCCACGGCCGCCACCCAAAATGATCGCGAGGACGTCGTCCATCTCAGCGTCATTGTCCCATGGAACGCGCGAGGTCGCCAAAGTGGGCGGCCCTTCAGGCGGCCGGGAGTCGAGGCCAGACGGTCGCGAAGGCCGAGCGGCGCGCGAGGAGATAGGCGGCCGTCGCGCCGAGGAACGTGGCCGCCGCCCCGAGGAGGAGCGCCGAGAACACCGCCGTGGGCAGTGCGACGTAGATGCGCGCCACGAGGCTCGCCGCGGCGAGGCCGGCGCCTAGCGCGATGACGCCGGCGCGGCGTCGCAGGCGGCGCCGGTCCGCCTCGCCGAGCCCGCGGAGGCGCTGCCACAGCAGCTCCTCGAGGCGCCAGTACGTCACGACGACCGGGATGATCTCGAGCGTGAGGAAGGCCGAGGTCACGAGCCCTCCCACCATGGGCGCGGCGATGCGCTTCATGACGTCCGCGCCGGCCGTCGTCGCCCAGAGCAGCGGCACGAGGCCGATGAGCATCGTCGCCACCGTCATGAGCTTGGGCCGGACGCGCTGGACGGTGCCCTCCATGTGGGCCGCGATGACGTCGTCGAGATCGCGGATCTGCCCGGCGGCGCGCCGCCGCTCGAAGGCCTGATCGATGTAGACGATCATGACGATGCCCGTCTGCGCCGCGAGGCCCACGAGCGCGATGACGCCGACCCAGACCGCCGTCGAGACGCGGTAGTCGAGCAGCCACAGGAGCCAGACGCTGCCCACGAGCGCGAAGGGGATCGAGAGCAGCACGATGAGGACCTTGAAGACGTTCCGGAACTGGAAGAAGAGCAGCGCGATGACGATGAGGATCGTGAGCGGCACCACGAGCTTCATGCGCGCCACCATCTGCTCGAGCTGCTCGTACTGGCCCGTCCACTTGAGGTACGCGCCCGCCGGCAGCGCCAGCGTGCCGGCGACGAGGGCGCGCGCGACGACGTCCTTGGCGTCGTCGACGTAACCGCCCAGATCGCGCGCCGGGTCGATGTCGACGTACACGTAGCCGACGAGCATCCCGGCCTCGTCGCGCACCATGGGCGGGCCGCTCGTGATGCGGATGTCGGCGAGCTCGCCGAGCGGCACGAAGGCGCGGCCGCCCGCCGCCGCGCCGCCGATCGGGACCGCCGCAGGCGGGGGCACCATGGGCGGCGGCGGGGCGTCGCTGAGCGCGCTCGGCGTGGACGTGCCGGGCAACGTCGCCGTTTCCATGTTCTCGGCGAAGGCGACGCCCGTGCTCTCGGGGGGCAGCAGAAGCGAGCCCTGCGTGCTGGGAGCGACCGTCATGCCGCCGCGCGCGCCGATCGGCACGAGCACGCGCTTGAGCTCCTCGATGTCCGCGCGCCGGTCTTGCGGGTAACGGACGTTGATGCTGAAGCGGTTGCGCCCCTCGATCGTCGTGCCGATGGGCAAGCCGCCGATGGCGCCCTCGATGACGCTCTCGACGTCGGCGACGCGCAGCCCGTAGCGCGCGAGCGCCTCGGCGCGCGGCACGATGTCGATGTAGAGGCCGCCCAGGCTCCGCTCGTAGAGCACGCTGCGCGTCCCGGGCACGGGCGCGAGCACGTGCTCGAGCGCGACGCCGACCTTCTCGATCTCGCCGAGGTCGCGGCCGAAGATCTTCACGCCCACGGGCGTGCGCACGCCCGTCGAGAGCATGTCGGTGCGCGTTTTGATGGGCATCGTCCAGGCGTTCGTCCAGCCGGGTAGCTGCATGCGGCGGTTCATTTCGCCCGTGAGCTCGTCCCACGTCAGGGGCCGCTCGTCGGGCCACACGGCGCGGAGCGCGGCCAGCAGCGGCGCCGGCGTCGCGCGCGACGTCCACGACGAGTACCACCGGGGCCGCGGCACCTTCCGCCACTCGGCCGTGGGCCGCAGCTGGACGGTCGTCTCGACCATCGTGATGGGCGCGGGATCGGTGGGCGTCTCGGCTCGCCCGACCTTGCCGAAGACGGTCGCGACCTCGGGGAACGAGCGAAGGAGGCGATCCTGCACCTGGACCTGCTTCTTCGCCTCCTCGATCGAGATGTTGGGCAGTGTGATGGGCATGTACAGCAGGTCGCCCTCGGCGAGCGGCGGCATGAACTCGTGCCCCAGCTTGGTGGCGAGCGGCACGGCCGACGCGAGCGCGAAGAGGCCGATCGCGACGGTCGACTTCGGCTGGCGGAGCGCGATGTAGACGAACGGCTCGTAGAGGCGCTTGAGGAGGCGCGAGACGGGGTGCTCGCTCTCGGGACGGATCTTGCCGCGGATGAGCAGGTCGCGCAGCGCGGGCGCGAACGTGATCGACAGCAGCGCCGAGATCAGCATGACGCAGGTCTTCGTGAAGGCGAGCGGGCGGAAGAGCCGACCGGCCTGCCCCGTGAGCGTGAAGACGGGCAAGAAGGCCACGGCGACGATGAGGAGCGAATAGAAGATCGCGGGCGTCACCTCGCGCGCCGCCTCGGCGAGCAGGCGGTGGCGGTCGGCGCCCGGCGGCGCGTGCTCGAGCTTCTTGTGGGCGGCCTCGATCATGACGATCTCGGCGTCGACCGTGGCGCCGATCGCGATAGCGATGCCCCCGAGGCTCATGATCGTCGACGGGATGTCGAGCAAGGCCATGGGGATGAACGACAGCGCCACGGCGATGGGGAGCGACAAGATGGGCAGCAGCGAGCTGCGCACGTGCAGGAGGAACAGCACGATGACGAGGCTCACCGTGAGCCCCTCTTCGAAGAGCGCGTGCTCGAGCGTCTTGATGGCGCGCTCGATGAGGCCGGAGCGGTCGTAGGCGATCACGAGGTCGACGCCGGCCGGGAAGGTGGGGCGGAGCTCGGCGACGCGCTTCTTGACGCGGCCGATGACGTCGAGGGCGTTTTCCCCCGTGCGCATGACCACGATGCCGCCCACGGCCTCACCCTGTCCATTCCAATCGAGCAGGCCGCGGCGGATGTCGGGGCCGAAGCGCACCTGTCCGACGTCGCTAACGAGCACGGGCACGCCGCCTGGCCCACGCGCGCGCACGGCGATGCCCTCGACGCCGCGCAGGCTCTTGATGTAGCCCCGCCCGCGCACGTAGTACTCGCGGCCCGACAGCTCGAGGATGCGGCCGCCCACGTCGTCGTTCGACTGGCGCACGGCGTCGCTCACCTCGGACAGCGTGACGCCGTACGCGCGCAGGCGCGTCGGGTCAACGACGACCTGATACTGGCGCTCGTAGCCGCCCACGCTCGCGACCTCGGCGACGCCGGGCACGCTGCCCAGCGCGTTCTTGAGCGTGAAGTCCTGGAAGGCGCGCAGCTCGTCGAGGCCGTGCTTGCCCCCCTCGTCGGTGAGCACGTACTGGAACACCCAGCCCACACCCGTGGCGTCGGGGCCGAGCGTGGGCGTCGCGCCCTCGGGGAGGCGCGCGCGCAGGCCGCTCAGGTACTCGAGGACGCGGCTGCGCGCCCAGTAGTCGTCCGTGCCCTCGTCGAAGACGACGTAGACGAAGGAAATGCCGAACATCGAATAGCCGCGCACGTCCGCGACGTGCGGCCCGGCGACGAGCTTCGAGACGATGGGGTAGGTGACCTGGTCCGCGACGAGCGTGGGGCTGCGCCCCATCCACTCCGTGAAGACGATAACCTGCGGCTCCGAGAGATCGGGCACGGCGTCGAGGTGGACGCGCTTGCCCGCGACGAGCGCGCCCACGAGGGCGCAGCCGACGGCGAGGAGCACGAGCACGCGGTGCCGCGCGCAGAGCTCGATGATGCGCTCGACCATGGCTAGCGGCTCCCCGCGACGGCGGCGCGCAGGCGGCTCTCGGAGTCGACGAGGAAGTTGGCCGTCGTGACGACGAGGTCGCCCTCGGCGAGCCCGCGTCGGATCTGGGCCTTGCCGCTCTCGCGCTCGCCCACCTCGACGACGCGCGGCTCGAAGCGGCCGCCGCCGCGCGCGACGAAGACGTATTGCAAGTCGCCCGTGTCGACGACGGCCTCGCTCGGCACGACGAGGGCCTCGGCGCGCGGGACGTCGAGGAAGACCGTGCCGTACATGCCGGGCTTGAGCTTGCCGCCGGGGTTGCGCAGCTCGACGCGCAGGCGCAGCGTGCGGCTCTCGGCGTCGAGCGTGGGCGAGACGAGCGCGACGCGGCCTTTGAAGGTCTGGCCGGGGTAGGCCGTGAGCTCGAGGCGCGCCGGCTGGCCCACGCGCACGCGCCCCGCGGAACGCTCGGCGACCTCGGCGATGAGCCACACCGACGACAAATCGGCCACGGCGTAGAGCTCGCTGCCGGGCTGGACGTAGGTGCCCGCGACGGCCGTCTTGCGCACGATCGTGCCGGCCTCGGGCGCGCGCAGCGTGACGGTGCGCTGCGGCTGACCCGTCCGCACGAGCTCGTCGATCTCCTGAGGCGCGACGCCGAGCAGCTCGAGGCGCTTGCGCGCGTCCTCGGCAAGACCGGGCGCGCCGCCCGCCGCCGAGCCCTCGGGCGCCGCGGCCCACTTGCGGGCCGTCAGATACTCCTGCTCGGCTCGCAGCACGTCGGGGCTGTAGATCGTCGCGAGCGCCTCGCCCTTGCGCACGACGCGGCCGGTCTCCGAGACCAGCAGCTGCTGGACCCATCCTGCGAAGCGCGCGCTCACCTGCGCCTGTCCGCGCTCGCTGGCCGTCACGGTGCCCACGGCGCGCAGCTCGGCGCCAAGCGGCTCGCGCGTGACCTTGGTCGTGCGCAACCCCGACATCTGGATGCGCTCGGGCGACAGCTCGACGGGCGCGAGGCCCGCGGGCGCGCCCCCGTCCGTCGAGGGCGCTGGCGCCTGCTCGTCTCCGAACGGGACGAGCGTCATGCTGCAGATCGGGCATTCGCCCGGATGGTCCTGAACGATCGAGGGGTGCATGGGACAGTGGTAGAGCGTGCGCGCTGCCGCGCGACCGCCGCCGCGCCCGCCGAGGCCGTCGAGCGCGCCCACGGCGTACATCACCGAGGCGAACGCGACGAGCGCCATGAAGACGACGAGCGTCCAGCGGACGAGCGACATGGCGCCCACGCCGGCCGGCGGCGCGGGCCTCGCCGCCGGGCCACGCGTGGGGGAAGGCTCGGGCAGCGTCACGGCCGGCCTCCCGCGCCGTCGTCGCCTGCGCGCCCCACGGCGCGATCCCGATCGGCACGGCTCGTCGCGAGGCGTGCAAGCGCGCGGCCGCGCTCGAGGCGCACCTGGAGGTACGCGCGCATGGCATCGAGCAGCGCGAGGGCGCTGCCCTGGCCCGACTGGTAGGCGGCCTCGGCCGATTCGTAGCTGCGCCGCGCCTGGGGCAGAAGATCTCCGTCGAGGATGCCCAGCGCCGCGCGCGCGGCGTCGACGCGTGCGTCGGCGTCGAGTGCCTCGTAGGCGGCCGCGGCGCGCTTGCCGTCGAGGGCGCGCCGCTCGGCGCCGAGGGCCAGCTCGGCCTCGCGGACCTCGGCGCCGTGGCGGGGATTGAGCCACGGCAGGTCGATGGCGACCATGGCGCCGTAGCCGTGGACGTCGGCCTGAGTCGGCATGTACCAATAGTCCGCGCCCACCATGACGGCGGGCCAGCGCGCCGCGCGCCGCGCGAGCTCGAGCGTCGCCTCCGCGCGCCGGACGTTCCGCAGCGCGGCGGCGACCTCGGGGCGCTGGCCCGCGTCGGGCGGCGCCGTGGGCGCGTCTTCGAAGAGCGCCGCCTCGGGCGGGGGGCCGAGCAGCGCGTCGGGCGCGCGGCCCATAAGCGTGTTCAGGAGGGCCCGGCTCGACCGGCGCTCCTGCTCGAGGGTCGCGACATCGGCGTGGAGCTGCGACAGCTCGACGGTGAGCCGCAGGAGATCCTGCTGCGATCCGTGGCCCGACTGGTAGTGCCCTCGCGAGTAGTCGACGATCTGCGCGAGCAGGCCGACGTGCTCGAGGTGAATGCGGACCTCTTGCTCGGCGCGCCAGTATTGCGCGTAGGCGTGGCGCACTTGCCGCGCGAGCTCGAGGCCGCGCGTGCGCCCGTCTTCGGCGAGGGCGCCCGCCTCCTCGCGGGCCACGCGCGCGCGCAGGTCGCGCGTGCCGGGCGCGGGCAGCGCCTGCCGCGCGCCCAGCATGATCGTGCTCGCGCGAGCGAAGGAGACCGGGTGATCGAGCGGCACGCCCCAGAGCTCGGCCTTGAGCTGGGCGTCCTCGAGGCCGCCCGCGAAGTCGGCGTGCGCCTCGGCCGCCCGCGCGCGCTCCGCGAGCTCGAGCACATCGGGGTTGCGCGCGCGCGCGAGGCGCAAGATCGTGTCGAGGCGCGCTTCGCGCGCGAGCTCGGCCTCGGCGCTCGCGTCATCCGCCGCGCGCGCGGGTCGCGTCGCGAGGCAGGCGAGCGCGAGCCCGCAGAATGTGGCCCTCAGATGTGTACGCATGTCTCTCCCTGAAAACCGATGGGTCTCACCGAACCGCCGAACGACGCGGACGCGAGCCGATCAGATCAGGAAGGACTGCTTGACGAGGAGCAGGGGAGGGGACCGGGGCGCTTGCGCGCCTGGACGCGGAGCCAGGGCCGCGGCCGCAGGTTGCACGGGCGGCGCCGAGACCGCCGAGACCGGCGCCGGGAGCAGCGAGGCCGCCAGGCGAGGAGACGGCGGCTCCGCCGCGACGCGCACGGGGCGCGCGCTCTCGTGGTCGCAGCAGGACGCGGCGTTCGCGGCCGGCCCGGCGGGCGCCTCTTGGCCGGCGCAGCACCCGACCTCCGAGACCTCGCCGGTGAACGCGCAGCGGAAACGGTCGTAACCCTGACCCGCGAAGGCCATGGCCAGCAGCGGCAAGAGCGCCGCCCAGCCCACAATGCGGGGCGCGAGACGGGCCGTGAGTCGAGACCGCATGGGTGCCTTCAGCTTGGGGGCATCCGGGCGCCCTGTCAAACGCCGGGCGCCGCGGGCGTTCGGTCAAGGACGTGTTTCCACGTCCGCCCGCCGCCGCGTTTGCGTACGTCGACCGCCTAAAGTCACCGACGGTGTGTTAGGACTTCGGGACCGAAATGGCACCACTCAAAATGAAACCAGGGGTCGTCACGGGAGACGCTCTGCTCGAGCTCTTCGCCTACTGCAAGCAGGTCGATTGCGCCCTGCCCGCTGTCAACGTCATCGGTTCGCACGGCGCCAACGCGGCGCTCGCGGCGGCGCGCGAGGCGAAGGCGCCCGTCATCGTCCAGCTGTCGCACACGGGCTCGCAGTTCTACGGCGGCAAGTCGCTCGACAACGCAGCGCAGAAGGCCTCGATCGCAGGGTCGATCGCGGGGGCGCTGCACGTGCGCGCCGTCGCGGGCGCCTACGGCGTGCCCGTGGTGCTGCACACCGATCACTGCGCCAAGAAGCTCCTGCCCTGGGTCGACGGCGTCATCGAAGCGGGCGAGGCCTACTTCGCGACGAACGGCCAGCCGCTCTTCAGCTCGCACATGCTCGATCTCTCCGAGGAGCCCATCGAGAAGAACCTCGAGATCAGCCGGGCGTACCTGGCGCGCATCGCCAAGATGAAGATGACGCTCGAAATCGAGCTCGGTGTCACGGGCGGCGAGGAGGACGGCGTCGACAACTCGGGCGTCGAGCACTCGAAGCTCTACACGAGCCCCGAGGACGTGCTGCGCGCCTACGACGTCCTCGGCCCTGTGGGCAGCTTCACGGTGGCGGCGTCCTTCGGCAACACGCACGGCGTGTACGCCGCCGGCAACGTCAAGCTCAAGCCGTCGATCCTGCGCGACTCGCAAGAGTTCGTGAAGAAGGCCCGCAAGACGGGCGACGAGCCGCTCTCGTTCGTGTTCCACGGCGGCTCGGGCTCGACGCCCGAGGAGATCGCCGAGGCCGTGTCGTACGGCGTCGTCAAGATGAACATCGACACCGACACGCAGTGGGCCTTCACCGACCCGATCAAGAAGTACATGGACGAGAAGGGCGCCTACCTGAAGTCGCAGCTCGGCAACCCCGACGGCCCCGAGAAGCCCAACAAGAAGTTCATCGATCCGCGCGTGTGGCTCCAGCTCGGCGAGAAGGGCATGACGGCTCGCCTCGTCCAGGCCTGCAAGGAGCTCGGCGCGTTCGGCAAGTTCGACTTCTAGACGACTTCTAGACGCGCACCATCACGGTGACCTCGTTCTTGTTGGTGGCGAGGTGCTTGACGCGCGCAAAGGCGGCTTTGGCGCGCGCGAAGATCGGGTCCAGGGCAGCGAGCGCGCCATATTGGTCGCGGCCCTTGAACTTGATCGTGACGACGAGGTTGCGGCAGCGGCGCGCTGACAGCCAGTCGTCGACGAGGCCGATGGCGCGCGGCGGGTCGCACACGACGTCAGAGAGCATCCAGTCGACCCGCGACGGCGGTCGATAGGTGAAGGCGTCGCCCGCCAGGGCGGTGACGCCGGGCACGCGCGCCACGGCTGGCGCGAGGGGCGCACGATCGACGGCCAGCACCTGAGCGACCCGTCGGGCCGCCATGAGCGTCCAGCTGCCGGGCGCGGCGCCGAGATCGATGCAGGTCTCGCCCGGGCCGGGCGCCGCGTTCATCCACTGGAAGGCCTCCTCGAGCTTGCGGTAGGCGCGCGAGGGTGGCGCGCGATCGTCGGGCACGGGCGGCGCGCCGGCGGGCCAGGGCGCGAGATCGAAGCCGCCGCGCGGCAAGGGCCGCGGCGCCGCCGCCGAGACGAAGAGGCGCTCGCGCGAGAGGAGGAGGAGTTGGACGAGCAAGACGCGCGCGTCGAAGGCCGCGGGCGCGACCGACGGGACGTGGCGTCGGCTCGCGCGTTTGCGCCGCTCGGCGATGAGCGCGAGGAGCTCCCGCTCGACGAGGGGGACGCGACTGCGGAGGCCGCCGTCGCCGCGAACGTCGGGCCGCGCGGGCGCGCCGGTCCTGCGGGCCGCGCGGGCGCGCGCGTGCGCGAGACGGGCGCCAGGCAGCGCCGTGGGCGCGCCGGCGGCGGGCGGCGCGGGCGGCGTGAAAGCGTGCACTGTGAACGGGCCCGGCCAGCGATCGATGGCGCCCTCGAGGGCGGCGAAGGCGGCTTCGGCCAGCGCGCGCACCGAGGACCCGCCGAGCTCGCGCGCGTCGGACAAGATCTGCCGCGCGAACACGGGGTCGACGGGCGCCGCCTCCGCGCCGCTCGGGGTATCCGTCGCGACGATGCCGGGCGCGAGCCCGTGGCACTCCACGGACGTCGCCGCCAGCTCGGCACAGATGGCCGCCTCGAACCCCGGCGTCGCGACGTAGGCCCGCACCGTCAGCGGTCGCGCCCGACGGCGTTCGAGTAGGCCGGCGAGAGCATGAACTTCACGAGCTCGCGCACGGGCGTCGTGCGCAAGAAGCCGCGTTGCGCCTCGGCGCCCGACGCGCCTTTGGCGAGCAGCGCGTCCTCGCGCGCGAGCGCCGCGAGCGCGACCGCCGGGTCGCCGCAGGCCAGCAGCCCGACGCGGTTGGCGGTGTGCGCCGCCCCCCGCTCGAACACCTCCCAGTCGGGCGGCGTGGAAACGACCTTTCGGAGGTCGGCCACGAGCTTCTCGCGGGCGCCGCCCGTCGGCAGCGTCTCGAGCGCGTTTTTCACACGGCCGGCCGCGGCGCGGGCGCGCTCGCCGTCGGGCGTCTCGCCGAGGAGCGCCGCCAAGGCGCCCGCGAGGACCTCCGCACGCGCCACCGGGTCGAGGCCGCGCAGCGCGCCGAGCCCACCGCGGGCCTCCTCGAGCGCGCGCGCCGCGACGAACGTCCAAGCGGCGTCGGGCAGCGCGGCCGCCGCGCTCGTCACGCGGAGCTTGAGCGGCTTCGCCGCCGAGGGGACGAGCGCCACGGCCACGACATCGTTCTTTTCGACGACGGCGGCGACGTCGGGCGCGCCCAGCCGATCGCCGAGGCGCCGCAGGTTCTCGACGCGCTCGGTGGACAGCCCGCCCGCGGCCGAGGACGCCTGGACGCCGGGGACGCCAGACGGCGCGACGCCGGGCTCGCCGCCGAGCAGCGACACGGCGAGGGCCGCGAGCGCGCGGCGCAACGGGCCGGCGGCGTCGGCGTGATCGTCGGGGCCGTCGACGCGCAGGTCCGCGCTCGTCGCCGCGGCGCCGGCCCCGAGCGCCGTAAGCCTCTCTGCGGCGCGCGCGTCGCCCGGATCGGCGAAGGCGAGCAGCGCGTGCGCGGCGCGCGACAGCGCCTTGCCGCCCGTGCGGTCGGCCTGCCTCGCGAGGACGCGCAGCGCGCCCAGCGCGGCGGGGTCCTGCGCTACGAGATCCGCGAGCGCGGGCGCAAGCGGAGCATCTGCGGGCGCCGGTCCGGCCCACTCGAGCACGGCGTCGAGCGCGGCGTCGAGGCTCTCGAACGCCACGCCGCGCGTCGCGCCGAGGTGCGCGAGGGCGCGTGCCGCCACGATGGCGTCGAAAGGGCGGCCGCGCAGCGACCAGCGGGCCGGCCTCGCCGGCTTCGCGAAGGCCGCGCCGAGCACGAGCTGTACGAGGAGCTCGAGATCGTCGTCGGACGAGAAGCCCGCCGCGTCGAGATCGTCCGCGACGTCGCCGAGCGACGCGAAGTCCCCCTCGGCCCAGAAGTGCGGAAGGAGCCGGACCATCGTCGGCACGTAGCGGGGATCGAGATCGGACGACTTCAAATACGCGTCGAGGGCCGCCGCGGCGTCGCCGAGGTGGACGCGCAGGATCTCGCCCTGGCGGTGGAGGATGGCCGCCCGTCGCGTCGGGTCGAAGTCGAGGCGCGCGAGCCGCACGCACGCGAGCGCCGCCTCCTTGAAGAGGCCGAGGCGCTCGTAGACCTCGACGAGCAGCTCGAGCGCCGTCTGGCGCGAAGGATCTTGCGCAAGCACGAGCTCGAGCGTGTAGCGGGCGGAGCCCCAATCGCCGAGCTGGACGTAGACGGCCCCGAGGCGCTGGCGCACGTCGACGAGCTCCGCGGCGGCGCCCGCCGGCACGAGGCGCAGCACCTCCTCGAGCCGCAGGGCGGCCGCGGCGAAGTCGCCGCGGCGGAGCGCGATGTCGGCGAGGGCGCGCCGCGCCTCGGCGTGGCGCGGGTTCAGGATCGCGAGTTCGCGATAGAAGGCCTCGGCGTCGGCGCTGTCGCCCTGGGCCTCGGCGAGCACGGCGCGCCGGTGGACGAGCGTCTCCCGCGCGATCGCGAGCGCCGCGTCGGGCGCGACCTCGAGCTCGGCGTAAAGCTGCCGCGCGCGCGTCCATTCCTTCGTGCGGAAGGTCAGATCCGCGAGGAGCGCGAGGGCGCCCGCGTGGTGCGGCACGCGCGCGATGGCCTCCTCGAGCTCGCTCATGGCCGTCTGCACCTCGCCGCGCGCGAGCAAGACGCGCGCGTGCGAGACGAGATAGTTCGCGCGCAGCGCCGGCTCGGCCTCGATCGTCGCGGCGCGCCAATAGGCTTGCTCGGCGCGCTCGAGGTCGCCGCTCGCCTCGGCGCTCTCGCCGAGCACGGCGTAGATGGCCTTGCGCCGATCGGGCGGCAGGCCGACGGCGCGCAGCAAGAGGCCGGCCAGCGCCTCGGCGCGCTCGCGCGGCTCGGGGATCTGCGCGTACAGCACGGCCAGCTCCTCGGCGGCCGCCGCGTCGCTCGGGTC